>CAZPUF010000009.1:0-31233 GCA_964589705.1 uncultured Saprospiraceae bacterium
ATTTATAATTATGAATAAATATCAATATAACTACTTTGGACTTCCCGCACTTTTTTTCCTTATGGCTTCTATGGCGGTTGCTAATTATTGTAGTGCTCAAGTGGAGATATTGTTCTCCCAGGATTTTGAAAATGGCCTGGGAAGTATGATTTCCATCGATAATGATGGTCTAATTGTAGCAGATGCATTGGCTGAGAGTTTAAATATTCCTACCTCACCTTCCCAGTGGTCTGCCGTAAGATTATCGGAAAGCAATATAACAGCAGCAGTCAGTCCATCTTGGTTTAATCCAGTCGGTGTGGCAGATGATTGGTTAATCACTCCACTTATAGATATAAGAGCTGGAACAGTTATAGAATGGAGTGCCTTCTCTCTAAATCCCAGTTTCAGGGATGGATATCAGGTGTTGGTATCCACCTCAGGGCCAGACTTAACTGGATTTACGCCTATACTTGAAGTGACTTCAGAATCTGAAAATCCAACTTTTAGAATCTTAGATTTGAGTATGTACGAGGATCAATCAATCCACTTAGCCTTCCGTAATAATTCCAATAACAAGCAAGCATTGGCCCTTGATGATGTTGTTATAAGAACCAGTCTGCCGATTGATGCGAGAATAAATAAGGTTACCTTAAGCCAGACGACTTTTCTGGAAGCTGGTTTCAATACTGATGCCGGATTGCCAGGATCTAAGCAAGTCTTAGTGGACTTTGTTAATGTAGGTAGAGATATTATTTCTGATGTGTCTTTCAATATAGAAGCTATGGGTAATACTTATATGGAAAGCCACCAAGTAGAATTATTGCCTGGGCAAACATTTACAGTTGTCTCAGAAGCCATTCTAGAATATGGAGTAGGGGAGAATCAAAGCTATACTATCTCGGATATTATGGTGAATGATCACTCTATCTCAGCACCAATAGAAGCTACTGTCAGCATTTTCCCCTCCGTACCTAATTATGATGTAGTAGGATCAAAAGGAGAGCTTGTCAATGTCCACGAGTTATTAGCTCAGAATAAGACTATAGTGCTGGATTTCTTTGCATCGTGGTGTGCACCTTGTCAGATAACTACACCCATTCTCAATGACTGGTATGAGCAAAATGGAAGTGGAGCAGGGGATTTGGAGGTTATTGGTATAGATATAGAGCCGAATGATGATAATGATGTAGTCAATAGTTTGGAGTGGGGGGCTACTTACCCTAAAGTTGCATTCACACCTGACAATGAACTCTATCGCTTACACTTTAATGATATACATGGGCTCAACACTGGTCAGTTGCCATATTTTGTAATGATATGCCCCAGTCCTGATAATGTGGCTGATTCTGAAGTTCTAGCTGTCCAGATTGGTATTCCCCAACCACCTACATTCGATTTCTGGCAGCCAGACCTGGAATCATGCATAGAAGGAATTACGAGTACAGAAAATCCGAATGAAAATAATCAAGTCGTCTTATACCCAAATCCAAGCTCAGGTATTGTCGCTCTAGACCTAACTGGCGACCAGGAAGGCCCTGTAGGGATTTCAATAATGTCTATAGATGGAGAAGAAATAGAGTCTAAGCAGGTTGATACTACCTCAACAATACGATTGGATTTAGGTCACTTAGATCCAGGATTATATCTGATAAGAATCTCATCGAGAGATAGATATGAAATAAAGAAAATTATAATACATTAATTTTGAGCCAAACTACTAGCATGCAAAATTTAAAGGCCAGTAAGAGACTATTCTTTGTTATGATATTGATGTTAAGCATAAGTCAAGTTCAGGCTCAGGATACATTACTCTATGTTAATTTTCAGGATAGTGCCCTAACTCCTTTTGTAACAATCGATAATGATCTGTTACCTCTAGAGGCCACTTTCCAAGGATTAAATGGGGCATTCAATGTCATTCCTGTTAATGGTCCAAATGATATAAGAGCTGTAGGTGTATCTGCCTTTGATGGTGGAGGTACGGCTGATAATTGGTTGATTTCACCTGCGATAATGGTTCCAGATCAAGGTGCCAGACTAAGCTGGAGGGCCAATTCATTGAGTGGAGAAGATAGCAGGTTGGAATCTTATAATGTTTGGGTCTCTACAAGTGGCAATGAAATAGCAGACTTCACAGAATTGGTTGCAGAGATAGAGAGCGAATCACCAAATCAGATCATGAGAGAATTAGTACTGGATATCTATTCAGGTTCTACAATATATGTAGGGATACAGCAAAATGGCACTGATAAGTTTGCTCTAGCACTTGATGACTTTCTAGTATCGCGAAGTCCGACAGGCTTTTCTGGGGATCTAGTCAATGTAAGCTGTCCAAGGTATCAAGATATTAATGCACTAAGTTATGAGGCAGTTGTCACAAATACAGGCACTGAGACCATGACTGAGCTGACCTTGCAGATGGAAATGGGCGGCGGAATGAGTGAGCAGTTGATAATTGATAACATATCACTAGATCCAACGGAAACCGGATCATTTGTTTTTTCTCAGACCCTAGATCCCCAAAATCCTCAGCGATTAGACTTTGATGTACGTGTACTTACTAATGATGGTGCAGAGATTGGTTTTTCACCTAATCATACAGTGATTCCGATAACTAATCCAGAGGTAAGAACCTTACTTATAGAGGAAGCAACAAGTACGACATGTGGTTGGTGTCCTGAAGGCCTTACAGAAAAGCTGCTCATAAATTTTTTGAACCCTAATGCCATTGTGGTCTCTATTCACGATCAAGATCCAATGGAAAGTGTGGTAGCCAGCTTGGGCATAGAAAACATTGATGGCTTTGCTGGATATCCTTCCTTGGCAATCAATCGGCTAAGTTCTGCACTGCCAGGTGCTGTATCAGACTTTATTGACATTGAGTTTAGCACTGTTGCGGTAAGTCCTGCTTCCTTTGACTTTACCAATACCTATGACCCTGTAGCTAGGCAATTGGACTTACAATTCGAAGCGCAAGCACTTACTACAATGAATGCAGAAGACTATAGGTTTGGCTTATTTGTAGTTGAGAATCTGGTTAGAGGCACTACCCCAGATTTTGCTCAAGCTAATAATTTCAGTCAGGCCGCATTTGATGTCCCTTTAGTTGGATTAGATGGCGTAAACTGGCAATTGCTTCCTGACCCTGTGCCGGCTGAGGATTTAATATATAATGATGTAGTAAGGGATGTGATCGGCGGATACGATGGTATAATAGGGTCATTTGAGACATTAAATTTTCAAGAATCGACTTCCTTTGAAGTAGACTATATTCTACCCTCTATTTTTGATGACAGAAATATCAGATTGGTTGGGTATATCGTAGATGCAGAGACAGGTGAGATTGTGTCTGCTAAGCAAGATTTTCTCAATTTTGTGAGTTCAACGGCAGCTTCTTCTTCCGATGTTGGAATAGACATATACCCCAATCCAGCCTCTTCAATCATGCATTTGAGTTCTAAAAGCTTGAGAGCTGAAAATTATATTATTGAAATATATAATATGTCTAATCAACTTGTCACTAAAATGTCTGCTGGACCTACAAGGGAAGGATTAGATGTAGAATTAAATGTTGGTGGGTTAGAACCTGGATATTACACACTGATAATCAATCACTTAGAAGGTGTGATAGCTCGAAAAATTAGTGTTATGAAATAGAAGTAAGTCATTGTTCTGGACAATAATAAACTAAGGTGCTTGTCGTGGGTATACATTTTAAGGAAATCTTAGCGATTTTTTGAGATAACTTATCGTCTTATAAAGGGGAAACTCATTTTTTATTGTCCTATATTTGTAATAATAAGAACTCTATGAAATTTTATACGATAATCTTACTAGCGTTTCTAAGCAGCGCACTTTTCAGCCAAGAGCTGGAGGTGGCTACTGAAGCTACGCTAACTGGTCCTGCGGCCGGGGATATCAAGTATGAGTTCAATATTTCTAACGTAGGACAAGAGCAAACAAGATTTTATTGGGAATTATATAAAGGGCCAAATGTGCCTAGAGAGTGGGTATTCTCTATATGTGATGCCAATATCTGTTATCCTGATGGTACTGAGTCAGCACCATGCAGTGGTGTTAATATCTTGGATGCTGGAGAATCTATATCATGGTACAAGGTAGAAGTAAGAGCAAATGGGGTAGCAGGTGAGCATGATGTTGTCTACCGACTAATAGAAGAATGTGATGCTTCCAATCCGGTGATTGTAGAGGAAGTGGTCATTACATTTGTGGCAGAGGCTACCTCAAGTACAGTGGAAGCTGGAAATAGTGAGAGTCTAGTACTTTATCCGAATCCAACAGTAGACAGATTTCAAGTAGCTGATGATGACAATGTTGCCTCAATTGCAATATTCAATATCATAGGCAAAAATATCTATTCAGATAACCACAGACCTGGTAAGACACATGATGTGTCAGATCTAGAAAATGGATTTTATCTGGTAAGATTATTGGACAGAAAGCAAGAAGCAATAAAGGTGATTAGACTTACTAAGGAGTAACTTTAACCCATAGAAAATATATACAAAAGAGTTATGCACCCTGCATAACTCTTTTTTTTATGACCATTATTCACTAAAAAGAGATTAATGCTTCATAATCATTATAGGATGAAGTACTTGATCAACCCTAAGCACATAAATGCCATCTTGTAAAGTCGAGATATCTATAAAATCTGTGCTTATATTAGATGATAGCACAATCTGACCTGTTACATCTGATATATTGAATCCTTCCACCTCTTTGGTAAGGTTCAAAATACTAGAAGTTGGGTTGGGGTAGGCGACTAACTTAAAATCTGTATCGAAGTTATCTGCAGTGGATGTAGGTGTACAGAAGTTGAAATTCCAATCTATGCCATTCCAGTCCTCCCATACTGTAAATGGTACAGAAGAGCCAGGTACCCGCCATATGCTGGTCTCAGGGCCAGAAGCAGAAATAAATTCGTTGATATGATCTGCAGTCATCACTTCTGTTACAGTAGATACTATGTGATGAATGGGTTTTGTAGCGCCTAGTTCAGCGTACTCCTTATCGCCTTCTTCTATCCAGAAAGTGATATCTGATACGAATGAAGGCCCCCAGAATTCAACATAGGTCTGAGGCATAAAGCCGTCTACATATGGATCTATAGATGATATACTGAATAGGTGATCTTTGGGGTTACCCCAAGTTGTGCAATAGAGTTGGAAGTCCATAGTGGCGTGACCATCCGCTATCGCCCTAAGCTTAGCCTCGTAAAAAGCTGAAAAAAGTGCATCTAAGGCCTGAGGATTATTGTCAAACTCCATTTCTACATCCACGACGAAGCCATCATAACCAGTTGCAGCAGCCTGGTACAAAGCATCTGCTTGTCTTGTAAAATCTGAAGTAGGGTAGTTATATGACCATCCCCAAATACTCAAATCCTGACTCTTATAATCTGAAACCAACTGCTGGTCTACAACTTCTGGCCAACTAGAAGGGTTATTTGTACCATCCGCCACTTTTACATAGACTCTTTGGACATCTCTGTTGCTCAGGTTTATCGCCAATTGCGCATGAGTCATACCCGTTTGTTCTATATGCCACACCCATACTCCTAGCTGGCTGCAAGTACTATCTTGTGTCAAACCCACTGCAGCTGTCACCAGAATCAAATACAATGTTATTAGTGCAGTCTTGAGGTTCATTACCTGAGATTAAACGGTTTCAATAGAATGATTGAATTTTCCAAGGTAGATAAGCTTATCACCTTCCAGGTATTTCAAGTTTAACCCATTGTTACCTGATAAGACAATATCAAATTCTCCTGATTCCGCTCTCTTAATAAATAGTGGAATCGCTTTCTCTTGCTCATTAATCTGAGTCAGCATTTGACTAAGTTCTTCAGCACTATTGACATCAATCTCAGAAATACTAGGGTAATCTCTAGCGACTTCCAATAGATTGATAAAGTCATCATTTCTGGAGAAAAGATTATCAGGACTGACCGAATCTGGATTCTGAAGCTCATTAACAGAGGTTAATCTATAGGCACCATTTTCTCCAAAGTCTTTGCTGAGATTATCCAAAGTATAATTGTTAACCTCTGCACTTCCAGTCATTGCCATCAGGATGCCTACATCATTGAGATCGGCATAATTCCTCAGATCATCCTTGTAGATGTCCACAGTAAATGCATCAATTCCTTCTTCGTGGGCTTTATCTATGTTGCCAGTATTACTATCGATAAGTATCACATGCTTGCCATTATCTTTGAGATACTTAGCGATGAGTCTGCTGGCTCTGTGAGCACCTACCATAAGAATACCATTACTTTTCTCAAGAAGGACACCGAGTAACTTAGCTATAATACCAGCACCAGTGGCATTAAGTATAACTGTACCAAGAACGACCATGAATACGAGAGGTGTAATATATTCTGCACCCTCTATACCTTCTGCAGCTAATTTACTACCAAAGAGGGAGGCGATACCTGCTGCTACTATTCCACGTGGTCCAACCCAGCTCACAAATAGTTTTTCGTTAGTGGTTAAGCTAGACTTCATCGTACTTAGGAAGACGCCTATTGGCCTTAGGACAAAGATGATTGCTGCAAAAAGAGCACCTACTCTCCAGTCTAGAAGCAACTTTAGGTCTTTCATATCCATACTGGCAGATAGTAGGATAAATAGCACGGCTATCAGCAAAATACTTATGGATTCTCCAAAATAGATGATTTCGTTTTTGTGGGGCATCTCCATATTACCCACTACCATACCCAAAACCACTACAGTTAATAGACCAGAATCAGGCACCAGATTATGACTACCTACAAAGGCGGCTAGAACAAAGGCCAATGTGAATACGGTCAATAGATAATGCGGGACCCAATGTCGCTGAAGAAATATGCGCAACAAATGGGCTAGGAAGAAACCAAGTGCTGTACCTACTAGTGAAATCAATAGGAAATGCTTAAAGGCATCTCCTGTAAAGGCACCACCGCCACCGAATTCTGCACTATGGGAGATGTGTATAAATTCATACACCAAAACAGCGACCAGAGCCCCAATGGGATCTATCAAGATGCCTTCCCATTTAAGAATGGCTGATATGTTTCGCTTAAGTGGTAGATTTCTAAGGATAGGTCCTATCACCGTTGGGCCAGTGACTATAATCAGTCCTGAAAACAAAAATGACATAGCCCAGTGCAAATCCATAATAAAATGGGCTAAGATGGCACCACCAATAAAGGTGACTAAAGAACCTAAGGTAATTAGATTGATTATAGAAGGACCGACCCCTTTGAGTTCGTCTCGTTGTAAGCTAAGTCCTCCCTCGAATAATATGAGGCCTATGGCCAGTTCTACGAAATGAAACAAGTGCTCCTTTGGGAACAATCCATGACCAAGTGATTCATTCCATACAGGATCCAATAACTTCAGTCCACCTTCAGTCCATAGGGTAGAAAATGGACCTACAACCAACCCTATTAGTAATAAAGGGAGGATAGCGGGCACTTTAATACGCCAAGCGACCCATTGTGCTAAAATTCCTAATATTAATACACCTCCTAATTCTTCCATTTTACTGTCGTTTCATTTTCAAGCTAATATAATCAGATGCTCATATATAGTTTCACCTTAAGGTTTACTATTTCAATACTTTATAGATGATACATATCCAAAATACATCTTGTACCATTCGTTGTAAACCAAGTAAAATAAGGGGTTTGGGCTAACTATACATATTAAATCAGCTCTTTATATCACCTGCTTTATGGCATAGTTTGTGTACCCTCAAATATGCTATGAATATAGAAGAAATCAATCGAAAGCACTTTATGGAGACCGATATGTATTATCGGGTCGGATATGGGCTTTCTTCAAAGCTGATTAACTTCTCAAATGGCATATTCACCCTTGAAATTGTAATCAGCAAAAAATGGCCGAAAGATTTTAATACGACGGCTCAGGAGCTAGCATATTTGTGGAGGAATAGTCATGAAGAGTTGAATAAAGCTATCGGATGTAAGATATACATTATTGACAGTAGAGTCTTTAAGTACAAACAGGCACTAATACACAGGGGAGTCAAGCCTGGCTATGATGCTAAGAAAGGTATCATATTTAGAAGGGGCTACCTTAATTGATATTGAGATTTCAAAATAAGAATTCAAAAGCTCAGACAATTGTCTGGGCTTTTTTTATGTTTGATTGTAAAATGACTAATTGATTATGAAATCATTAAAGCTCTTCCTTCTAAGTGGTCTGCTAATGCTTTTATTTACGTCTTGTGGTGAGGACCCTTTATCAGAAAGAATATTAGGTACATGGATCTTGCAGTCTAGCGAGATATCTAATTGCACCAGAGATGAAGAAGATAATTCACCTCTAACACTGGTGGATGAAAATAATTGTGTCCCTACCGCGTCAGGCACACTATGCAATCTGACCATCGTCTTCACACTTACAGAAGCGAACATAGAATCTGGCACAAATCCAAACAACTTAGAATTTTGCATGTCCTCATATACGCTTAATGAAAGTAATGACACAGGCTTATTACAATTTTCGGACCCTATATCCTTTAGTCTAGTGGACGATAATTTGGTGCTTGACTTTCAAGACAATGGTTGCGACCAGAGTTTCATACTAGAGAGGCAATAATTAGTAGATTAAGATTGATGATTATCGTCTATCTCTATTTTTCTTATACTATTAAAGATAAGCTGTAATTCATAACCTCTGGAGTTAGTATACTTAATGGCTTTATCTTTTTGTACTATAGGAGGGTAAGAAGCATATTTTGCTATTGCTTTTGATAGGGTTTCATTTAATGCATTGAGATATTCTTCCTCGTCAATTTCTTCCATACCTTTTTTGATACAATATTCGGATACTCGTTTGGCAATTAATTTTTGTCGGATTTTTTGCCGACCCCACTTTTTCATTCTGAATTTTCCTCGACAATAAGAGCGGGCAAATCGTTCTTCATTCAAGAAGCCCTCACTAATTAGAATAGATATAATCTCCTCAAGTTCATCTCCATATACCTTTATAGATAACAATTTGGATCTCACTTCTGAGTGACATCTGTCCTGATAAGCACAGTATTTTCTTAATTTTTCTAGTTCCTGTTCCAATAAAGGCCTTTAATCCATAATTAACATATAAATAAGATTAATAAAATTATATCTCAGAGAAAAGATTAGATTTTTGTTGCTTTTTAATTCCAAAATTAAAATGTAAAATAATGGAAGAAAATGTATCTGCAATAGCTGGCTATACAGAAAAGGGAATCAACATGGCTATAGATTATGCACCTAAAGTTGCTTTGGCAATAGTTACCCTTATTATTGGATCTTGGATTATAAAGAGAATTGTGGGGGTGGCTGAGAAAGGCATCGCTCGTTCTGGTATGGATGAGACGCTTAGCAAGTTTGTAGCTTCTCTATTAAATGTCGCTTTAAAAATCATGCTTCTACTTTCAGTGGCAGCTATGTTTGGGATAAACGTCACCTCATTTGTTGCCATATTTAGTGCATTGATGGTCGGTATCGGTATGGCGCTTAATGGAACCTTAGGTCATGCAGCGGCTGGAGTAATGTTAATGATCTTCAAGCCATTTAAAGTAGGTGATTTAGTGAAGATAGGTGGAGGTGGCACCGTTGGTACAGTAGATTCGATTAATGCATTTAATACAACATTGAAGACCTTAGATAATCAAAGAATAATTATTGCTAATAGTAATGTTACTGGAAATGATATCACAAATATATCTGGACAAGGAGAAGTTGGTGTAGAGTTAACATTTGGTATTGGCTATGGTGATGATATTGATAAAGCCAGAGAGGTGATTCTAAAAGTAGGTGAGAGTTGTCCATACATCTTAGATGCGCCAGCGCAAGGTGTTGTCGTTGCTGAGCTAGGTGATAGTTCTGTAAATCTGGCAACAAGACCTTTCTGTAAGAGTGAGCATTATTGGGATACTTTATTCTATATGCAAGAGAATGTCAAAAAGGAATTTGATAAGCAAGGTATTGGCATACCATATCCTACTATGGATATTAATATGGTTGGCTCTGCAGCGAGTGCCTAGATTTGAAAAGTAATTATATCATATAGAAAAAGCTGGCCTATCTAGGCCAGCTTTTTTTATTTAACGTCAACGAAAATTGACTAATTAATGATAGGATTACTTATCCTTATGCAATCTGCATTGCAAAAATATCTAAGTGGCAGACTATCAAATGGAATAATTTTGGAAATGTTTTAGTGGAACACCCTGTTTACTAATCTTCCAAAATTTTTATAGTATGCAGTACAGGGTAATTCAAGTTTTACTTTTTTCCTCATTTATATTTTTTCTACAACTTGACAAGAACTTTTCCGATGAGGTAAACCATGCTTCTATCGATAATAGCACTATAGATATAATAGCTTCGACGGTTAATCCATCTTGTAATAGTTTTAATGGAGACGCAGACGGAGCAATCTATATAACTGTAGATGGAGGTATAGCGCCTTATACATATAATTGGCAAGGCACTAATGTAATAACCACAGATAAAGACCAGAACAACTTAACAGCAGGAAATTATTCGGTTACAGTGACAGATGCTACTGGAGAATCCACAATATTAGGATTTGACTTAACAGAGCCTCAAATTATTTCTATCCTAGCGGCTACCAAAGATTTGGATTGTGAAGAGGATAATGGCGAGATTAGCGTAGTTGTAGTTGGAGGTAACCCAGGAAATTATATTTTCGATTGGTCTGGACCAGGTGTAGAAGACTCAGATACACCTTTTCTTACTAATCTCTCAGCAGGTACATACACTTTGTTGGTTACGGATAATAATGGATGCACACAGAGTGATCAATATACGCTGACACAACTTAGACCGATAAATGTATCTAGTCATGAAATACACCCGGTTTGTCTTCAAGGAGGGTCGATAGAACTATTCGTAGAAGGTGGCACGGGTAACTATAGCTACAGTTGGGAAGGGCCTGGCGTCGATCCAATTTCTATGAATCAAGAGAACCTTTCAGAAGGATCTTTCAATGTTACTATTACAGATGAACTTGGATGCACAGTCACTTCTGACTTTTGGTTGCGAGATCAGCCGGTATCACAAGAACATCAGCTATTCGAACTATGTAAGGATGATTTACCTTATGAGTTTGAAGATATCCTAATCACAGAAGAGGGTAATTGGTTATATATACTTGAGGATGACAATGGTTGCAAATATGAATTGTTTTTAGAGGTTCATATATTGTCCCCACCTAGAGTTACAACTGAGGTCACGATTACAGAAGATGAGTTGCCTTACATATGGTTTGGAAGAGAAATATTCAAGGCTGGTAAGTACTATTCTACCCAACAAGATGTCAATGGTTGCTCTTATGACGAGGAGTTAATCCTGACCGTATCACAAGGTACTACAACGTCCACAGGTGAGCTAAACCAAGTTGCACTTAAGGTATATCCTAATCCGGTATCAGAGTATTTGTATGTTCAGACAGATATTGATATGAATATGGCTTTATATTCAGCTAGAGGAAAGCGGATACATGTGCAGCAAATACAATCTGGCAATAATGAATTGGATGTTTCTAATCTCGAAGGTGGTCTATATTTTTTGAATTTGAGCACGGAAACTGAAACAGTAACTAAGAAGATTACGATTAGGTAAAAAAGATATTGTCAAATAGATGTTATAGCCCTAGACCTTGTGTTGGGGCTATTTTTTTTACCACATTGTCCTTGTGTTCATTGAAGTAGTGAGCTATTTCAAATAATATCTTTATTGAATTCTGTGAGATATGATTGTATGTGATCTGTAATTTCTTCTTTGGGATCGTGGACCACGCCGCGCCAGCCAAATTTTATAGCAGCATCGATGTTCACTTGCATGTCATCTATAAACAAGATGTCTTGACCATTTGCTATCCCTAATTCCTTTTGCACATATGCATAACAGTTGGCGTCAGGTTTTCGGTATCCTATAAGATGAGAATAAAAAACTTTGTCGAAATATTGGGTTCTGAAATCATCTATGTCTAGTCGCTTTTTAAGGTCGCTATGTATCCATTGCATATGCATGTCATTGATGTTGCTTAACATAGTTACATTATATCTGTCCCTTAACGCTGCTATCATATCAAATCTATATTGTGGAACAGGAATTAGAAGACTATTCCATGCTGATATGATATCTCTTATCTCTGCACTAGGGCTGTACTGCTGTAGGTGCCATAGGAAACTTTCAGTATTGATCTCTCCTTTTTCGTATCGAAAAAGATGTTGTTTTGTTTTCTGAGGTAATCCCTTCGCGAAGTCTATACCAAGCACTTCGTAGAAAGCGTCAAAACAAACTTTGTAATCCAGACCCAGTAGAATATTTCCAAAATCAAAAATGATGGTTTTCTTGGTATTATCTATCATGCTGCGTGAGTCTCTAAATTATCTACAAGATATTGTGAACGTTACATTTGTCTGTCACGATAGGGCCTACCTCATCTATCTTTATTCGTTTTTGCTCTAGTGTATCTCTGTCTCTAATAGTCACAGTGTTATCTTCCAAGGTATCAAAGTCTATTGTAATAGAGAATGGTGTGCCTATCGCATCTTGCCTTCTATATCGTCGGCCTATGGCATCTTTCTCATCATACTGACAATTGACATATCCACTTAATTTTTTGAATACATCTTTGGAGGCTTTCACTAATTCTTCTTTATTCTTTAGAAGTGGAAGTACAGCAGCCTTGACTGGTGCAAGAGATGGGTGTAACTTCATAACTGTACGTGTAGAATCCTTTCCATCTGCGTCAGGGACAGTCTCTTCTTGCAGTGCGCCAGCGACTTGAGACAAGAACATTCTATCACATCCTATAGAAGTCTCTACGACATAAGGCACGTAACTGTTATTATCCTGTGGATCAAAATATTGTAACTTCTTGCCTGAAAGTTCCATGTGGCTCTTAAGGTCAAAGTCTGTTCTAGAGTGGATGCCTTCCAACTCTCTAAAGCCAAAAGGAAATTTAAATTCTATATCCACTGCAGCATTAGCGTAATGCGCCAAATTATCATGGTCATGGTATCTTAGGTTTTCTCCTGGAGTACCTAGGGCTTTATGCCATTCTAGCCTAGTCTGCTTCCAGTAGTCGTACCACTTCATCTCTTCTCCTGGCTTGACAAAGAATTGCATCTCCATTTGCTCAAACTCTCTCATTCGGAATATGAATTGTCTGGCCACAATCTCATTTCTAAAGGCCTTTCCAATTTGTGCTATACCAAATGGCAACTTCTGCCTAGTGGATTTTTGCACATTAAGAAAATTGACAAAAATACCTTGCGCTGTCTCTGGCCTCAGATAGATCTTACCGTCCTCACCGGCTACTGCGCCAAGTTGTGTAGAGAACATCAGATTGAACTGTCTGACTTCCGTCCAGTTCCGAGATCCACTCTCAGGACATGCTATCTCTAACTCGTTGATCAGCTCGCCTAGGCCCTCCATGTTTTCATCCTTCAGATGTTGGTTCATAGTATTGATGGCATAATCAATCTTTTTCTGTCTATCCAAAATACGACCATTAGTATCTCTGAATTGTTTTTCGTCAAATTCGTCTCCGAATCGCTTTGCTGCCTTGGTTACATCTTTCTGAATTTTGGCCTCAATTTTTTCTGCATAGCCTTCAATAAGTTGATCAGCTCTGTATCTTTTCTTTGAGTCTTTATTATCAACGAGGGGATCATTGAATGCATCTACGTGCCCAGATGCTTTCCAAGTCTTCGGATGCATAAATATTGCCGCATCCAATCCAACTATATTCTGATGCATCTGCACCATACTCTTCCACCAATATTGCTTGATGTTGTTTTTTAGCTCTACACCCAAAGGTCCATAATCGTAAGTAGCAGATAATCCATCATAGATTTCGCTAGAAGGAAAAATGAAACCATACTCTTTGCAATGTGAAATGAGATTCTTAAAGTCCATGTTTGTTATATATCATTGAAGCGCAAAATTACAAAAAGACAAGTCAGTTCATTATGCAGATAACATTTAGAACTGGCTGATACTCGTCTTATATTCAGATTTCTATAGGGCTATTGATTGCCTACACTGTCATGTTTTTTTAGTTGCTAAGTTCTCTGGCTCGGTTATATGCTGACTCATAAGCCTTTTGTAGCTGTCTGGCTACATCATCTTGCTTATAAGAATTCAATGCTGCTTCAGTGGTGCCTCCTCTGGAAGCTACTTTTGATATCCATTCTTCGCAGCTAAAATTATTCTTATTGAAAAGGTCAATGGCACCTTTGAAGGTCGTATAAGCCAATAATTCTGACTCCGACTTGTTGAATCCTAAGTTCTGAGCGGTATCTATCAGAGACTGAATATAGAAGAATACATAGGCGGGTCCAGATCCAGATATTGCTGTAGAGGCGTCTATGAGTTTCTCTTCGTCTACATATATGGTCTTACCTGTAGAGTTGAGGATATTCTGGACCATGACAAGCTCTATTCTAGTTACATCTTCTGAGGAGGTGTATACCGTCATTCCTGATCCTACTTGGGCAGGAAGATTAGGCATTGCTCTAATAATCTTCTTTGAGCCAACAGCTTCCGATATTTTAGAAATAGGAATACCTGCCATGATAGACAAGACGACTTGCTGATGATCAATATAGTCTTTGATTTTTTCAAATAAGACACCTGAATCTTGGGGCTTCACGGCCAGAATAATAAGGTCAGCCTCTTTAATATAGTTGTCAGGTTCTCCGAAAACCGTACCCACATTGAGGGTTTTGATTTTGGTCGCTTTTTCATTGGATTTCTCCAATACCATAAGGCTGTCCTCAGTTACTATGTGGGCATTGAGCAGACTTTTGGCATAAGTCAAACCCATATTACCACCACCAACAATCAGAATTTTCATCTTTTGATGCTTTGTAGTTTTCTAAAAGTGGGCAAAGGTAGCTGAAAATATTGTCAACTGATTTCCATAACCCTAAGTCCAGTCTCATTCCTTCTTTTGACTCATCAATTATGGCTTAATTTGGTGTCTCTAATCAGATTCAAATGTGAATCTCCAGGATATTGAGGGATATCAATTATTGTCAACATTAAGCCTCGCGGCTAAGCTTGTGAAATAAAACTGTCAATTATCAGACATTTTAAAAAAGACAGTGTATAATCATATGCATCATTCTTAGTTAACAACAGTTGTCACCATGAAATCCAAACTTTATCTCTTATCAGTAATCGGAGTACTAGGGTTATTACTTTCAAACTTCACAGCCGACAGGACTTCTTCTTTTATAATAACGATGTTGGATGAACGGCCCACTCTGCCTGACACACCGTTTAATTATGAAGATATCGATATCCCTGATCACATCAAAAAACCTTCTGTTAATACTGATACCATTTTTGGGTATGAAACTGGTGGGATAGATACCACACGGACCTTCACGGGTATAACTAACGATAAGGCCACTCTTGGAAGAGTCCTCTTTTATGATGAGCGCTTATCTGCTATGGAAAATATCTCTTGTGGTACTTGCCATGACCAAGCACTTTCATTTACTGAGAATAAAGATTTTAGTGAGGGGATTAGCTCCTTAACCAAGAGAAATTCAATGCATCTCAATGATTTGGGATGGTCTAATAATCACTCGTTTGCCTGGGATATGCGCCGAGGTGATTTACATGATATGATAGTATTGCCACTCACTGATGAAAATGAGATTGGGGCTAATATGATTGAAATAGTAGAGAAGTTGTCTTCCATAGATTACTATCCACCGCTTTTTGAAAAAGCCTTTGGATCAGATGATATCGACGAAGAGAAAGTCGTAGATGCATTGGTCCAGTTTATTGAATCCATGGTTACATTTAATTCTAGATTTGATCAGGAAGTAAGTAAAAATTTTGCAGGATTTAGTGATTCTGAAATGCGTGGGTTAGAGCTGTTTTCAGCGAACTGTTCATTTTGTCATGTCCAAGGCTCTGAGTCATCGGCCTTATTTGGCGGTATTCCACTCGATTTAGATGGGCAGCCTTTGTTCGAGTTTTTCCCTCCTCTCTTTAATAATGGCTTGCCAATAGATGAAGATGATGCAGGTACTGGTGAGTGGACTAATCTAGATAATTTGTTTAAACTACCAAGTCTCAGAAATATAGAGATGACGGCACCATATATGCATGATGGTCGTTTTGCAAGTTTGGAAGAAGTGGTAGATTTTTATTCAGAAGGAGTAGTAGCAAATGAATGGTCCTTCCTGATACCTGATGGCGGGCTTAACTTTTCTGATGCTCAAAAAGAGTCATTGGTCGCCTTCCTCAAAACATTGACTGACGAATCGTTTCTAACTGAAGAAAAATGGTCGAATCCTTTCGAGGAATTCACCTCCACTGAAGAGATTGTATTTAAGAATATGAAGCTCAGTCCTAACCCAATGCAAAGTACGGCGATGATTACTATTAACAATCCTGATAATAGATTGGTGTCTGTTAATATCTTGACGGCAAGTGGTCAGTTGATAAAACAAGATTCATTTTCTGGAAATCAATACGCTTTAAATAAAGGAGACTTCGGCAAAGGCATCTATTTCATCCAGATGAATATAAATAATGTGAAGTCTATACAGAAGTTGATAGTGCAGTAGTTTCTTTTTAGAAGTTTTGAAAAGTAATTTGATGTTGAAACTGGAAATTAAGAGTCAGTAAAATCTATTTCAACTCTAACTTCAAGAAACGACCTGTATGACTCTTCTTAATCTTTGCGATCTCTTCGGGAGTGCCAGCGCCGACTATGGTACCACCACCTCGGCCACCTTCTGGACCAACATCAATGACGTAATCAGCGACTTTGATAACATCCATATTGTGTTCTATGACCACTACGGTATTCCCCTTGTCCACAAGCTTTTGTAAGACCGTAAGCAATTGCTTGATGTCTTCGAAGTGGAGGCCGGTGGTCGGTTCATCGAGGATGTAAAATGTGTTACCTGTATCTCTCTTTGAAAGCTCCTCGGATAGTTTGACTCTTTGGGCTTCTCCGCCGGACAGGCTGGTAGCTTGTTGTCCTAGTGTGATGTAACCTAGTCCGACATCTTGCAACGTTTTGAGTTTGCGATAAATCTTAGGTATGGGACTGAAAAATTCTACGGCTTCATCCACGTTCATATCGAGTACATCAGCAATGGTTTTACCTTTGTACATGATTTCCAAAGTTTCCCTTTTGTATCTTTTGCCCAAGCATTCTTCACACTCCACATATACGTCAGGCAAGAAATTCATTTCTATCAGTTTCATACCTCCCCCTTCACATGTATCACAGCGCCCATCTTTTACATTAAATGAAAATCGACCAGGCTTGTATCCTCTTATTTTAGATTCTGGAAGACCAGCAAAAATATTTCTGATATCTGTAAATACACCTATGTAGGTGACAGGATTAGATCGTGGAGTCCGGCCAATTGGGGATTGGTCTATCTCTATGACTTTATCTATATGCTCGAGACCTTTTAGACTTTTATAAGGTAATGGCCGCTTGATACTCTTGTAAAAATGTTGTCTTAAGATATGATACAAAGTCTCATTAATCAAAGTGGACTTACCACTCCCTGAGACTCCTGTAATGCAAGTAAACGTACCGAGAGGAATGTCTATATTGACTTGCTTGAGATTATTACCTTCAGCACCTTTTAATGATAGTTTTTTTCCTGTACCCTTGCGACGTTCTTTTGGAATCTCTATTTCTTTCTTTTCATTGAGATAGGCAGCAGTTATGCCTTTGGCTTTGGCGAAGTCTTTGGGTTTGCCTTCGTCGACGACCTCACCCCCAAGTTTGCCTGCTCCAGGTCCCAAATCTATTAGATAATCTGATGCCAACATGATATCCTTATCATGCTCCACCACCACTACGGTATTTCCAATAGTTGTCAAGCCTTTGAGTGCAGAGATGAGGCGTTGGTTGTCTCTTTGGTGCAGACCGATGCTAGGCTCATCCATGATGTATGTTATCCCTGACAACTGAGAACCAATTTGTGTGGCCAATCTAGTGCGCTGTGACTCACCACCAGATAGTGTTCGAGTAGGACGATTAAGTGAGAGGTAGTCTAAGCCAACGTCCAGCAGGAATTCCAACCTCATCTTAATCTCCTTGAGTATATCTTTGGATATAATTTTTTGCTTTTTGTCCAAGTGCTTATGCAGTCCTGACATCCACTCGTAGAGCACATTCAAATCCATGGTAGCTAACTCACCGATATGCTTTTCGCCAAGTTTGAAGTGAAGAGATTCGTTTTTGAGACGATAGCCTTGACAGTCAGGACAGGTAATTATCGTCATGAAATCTTCTGCCCAGCGACGTATTTTTTCAGAAGTAGATGTAGACTGCCATCTGTGTATCATGCTGAGTAGTCCTTCCGTTGCCAGATTGTACACAAAATCATGTTTGGAATAACTCATTTCCACATCCACAGATTCTCCACCATTTAATATTAGATCGAGTGCTTTTTTCGGTATTTTTTTGATAGGAGTAGAAAAAGAGAATTTATATTTTTTTGCAATAGCCCTTAGCTGTTTGAAGGTGTAATTATCTCTCACTTCACCGAAGGGCACTATGCCAGCATCATTGATGCTTTTGGCATCGTCGGGAATCACCTTGTCCATATCTACATCATGGCATTCTCCAAGGCCACGACATTTCTTGCAAGTGCCATATGGTGAATTAAACGAAAAAGTATTTGGAGAAGGCTTTTCATATGATATGCCAGTATCCGAACACATAAGTCTTTTGGAAAAAGTCTTGATTTCATTCTTGTCTACATCCAGGATTTGGATAAAGTCTGGACTCTGCTTAAAAGCAATTTCGATAGAGTCTGTGATGCGATCTCTTTTTTCTTTACTGACTTTAATTCTATCTACGACAATTTCGATGTCATGTACTTTGTATCTGTCAAGCTGAAGCCCAGGTTTGAGGTCCACGATTTTTCCATCGGTTCTGACCTTTGTATACCCTTTTTTTCTGGTCTGTTCGAAGAGATCTCGATAGTGTCCTTTTCTCGCACGGATGACTGGGGCAAGAATGCATATCTTTTTATTGTTGAGCTCTTTGAGTACTTTATCTATAATCTCAACATCTGAGTATTGGACCATTTTCTTACCTGTATTGAAACTATAGGCATCGCCAATACGGGCATATAATAATCTGAGGAAGTCATAGATTTCTGTTGTAGTCCCTACAGTGGATCGGGGATTCCATGATGTTGTTTTTTGCTCAATGGAAATGACAGGACTCAGACCTTCTATCTTCTCCACATCAGGCCTTTCCATCTTACCCAGAAATTGACGGGCATAAGCAGAGAAAGTTTCCATGTATCTTCTCTGTCCTTCAGCATAGAGGGTATCGAAGGCCAATGAGGACTTTCCACTACCGCTCAATCCAGTAATAACAACCAACTTATTTTTAGGTATAGTGACATCTATATCCTTGAGGTTATTCTCACGGGCGCCAATAATCTCTATGTATTGTGGAGTGGATTTTTTTGCTGGCATAATCTAAAAAACAGCGTAGAACATTGTTAGTCACTGCAAGGATACAACTTTAATTCTAAGGCAATTAGATGATGCCTAACTTGAAAATTGTGTACCTAATTTTACGCCAACCAAGATGCTGATAAGGCAGACCAAGAGGCTGGTAAGAATGTAGAGAATAGCAGTCTTATATTCGCCAACTTCCATCAATTTGAAACTCTCTGCTGAGAAGGTAGAAAATGTGCTGAAGCCACCACAAAATCCCGTCATTACTAACCATTGCGTTCTATTGGATAACCCCTTTTGAACCAAAATTCCCAATAGAACACCCAGAATAATACAGCTGATAACATTGGCTAACAGCGTTGCAGTTGGAAAACCCTTCGCTGGAACTTCAATCCAAGTAGATATGGAATATCGGGCCATTGCACCCAATCCACCACCTAGAAATACATATAAATAAGCCAAGTGGTCTGGTTTAGTATTATATAATTATTTGCTGAGGCTTTTGAGGTATCCAACCAGTATGGGCTTATCTAATTGCATAGCTAAGTCAAGCGCAGATTGACCACTTTGACTTTTTTGCTGTGGGTCAGCACCTTTCTGCAGCAATCTTTTTACCAACTCTTCATCTCCATACTTGATAGCATATTGGAGGATGGTCAGATCGTTACAGATACTGGAAAGATTAGTTTGATTGATATGGAGTAAATAATCTACTATGCCATTGGCTTCCTTAGCGATTGCAGCAGCCAATGGATGATGAAGGACCCCATCTACTTCTATACAACTGTTAAAATCATTGTTATTGTTGTTGTAGATTTCTGCAGCAAAATTTTTGGCAGAGTTCATTTCCATAACACCATCCCAACTAGACTGAGCCAACAATGTGCCACCTATTAAGAAAAGGCCGATAACGATAGAATACTTCATAATCAGGTAATTAGATCAATAAATATAAGAGAATCTTAAGTATCAAAGAACGAATCAACGAGATCTATGTTGAGAAAGCATTTCTTTTCTTGCAGCAAAAAGAACAAATAGAACGGCAGTTAAAATTATTCCAACAGAAAATAACATAGTCAATAACTGTTGATTTCCTATATGTTGATAATGAAATACAATTCCAATGAACACAACATTGCAAAATACCAAAATAGCTGTGGCTTGCATATGAGATAAGCCTGTACGAAGAAGAAGATGATGAATGTGACTTCTATCTGCTTTGTATGGAGCCTGTCCAGATAATACTCTCATAAGCAGTACTCTAATGGCATCAAATATAGGTATGAAGATAATCCCCACGGTTACGCCTATCGCTGAATCATATCCATAAGGATCTCCAGCAGGCATCCACTGTTGTGCCTCCAAAAAATTTATACATAGAATAGCGACTACTAGGCCCAGCAAAAGAGATCCAGTATCTCCCATAAAAATCTTAGCCGGCGTATAGTTGTAATATAGAAAAGCAGTTATTGCTCCAGTCAATGCAAAGGCGATGGCTGCCAATTCTATTCTACCTATTAGAAAAAACCAGGTCCCAAAAGTAACAGCCATTACAATGCCTAGACTTCCTGCTAATCCGTTAATTCCGTCGATAAAATTGAAAGAATTGATAACTAAGAGAACAAATAAAAGGCTGATTACCACACTATATGTATAAGGTAATACACCTATTTCAAACAAACCATGTAGACTTGTGATTCTCATATCTGCCAAGAAAATGATGATACCTGCCGCTAGGATCTGTCCAATAAGTTTTTTACTAACAGAAATTGGATCTATGTCATCTTTGGCGCCAACCAAGAAAATGATAAAGAAGGCGGACAAAATGTATTGTAAGCCACTAAATTCATCAAGAGGCGTCCACATAATGATAGCAAATATGGTCCCAGCAAAAATCCCAATGCCCCCCAAGGAAGGCGTACTCACAAAATGGACACGTCTTTCATCGGGCTGATCCAAAAACTTGTTTTTTGTTGCAATCCTAATAATAGACGGAATGCCAAAAAAAGTCATGAGAAAAGCTGTAAGGGATGTAAGTACTATAGTATACATATCCGCATCTATGCTTTAATAACGCCTAACTTTAGTTAAACATTTTGGAAAAGTCTTCCATCAGCTTGCTGATTTCAGTGGAGAACATTTCAAGCAATTTGGGCAATTCTATTTCTACAGCTTGCTGTAAAGCTGTCAAATAGGAGAATCCTGATTCTTTAACTAATTCCATAACCTCGTCCTTAACATAGGTGTTAAATGGGTCTTCGAGCGCAGTAGTAAGACTGGATTTGTCATCTAAGTCAAATGTGGTCACATAATAGCGGAGACCACTCTTCCAAAAATCCTGCCTTTCAGTAAGTGTCAGGTCTTTTCTATGCTTTTTGTAACAATTATCTATAAGAGATCTAAACCTTTCTTCAAATGCAGCACTATCGTTATCGCTCAATTCATGTCTTTTTGATTCGAACTCATTACTAAACGTTTCGAAGGACTCCAAAAAGTCAGTTTTAGAAGCACAGCTGTCTTTATTGCAAGAAACACAAAGGCAAAGCACCAATAATAATGGAATTGATTTCATCATTGCTGTCATAGTTTGTTATTTAGTTATTCTTTTTAAAGCCGTGAAATTTCTTAATTCCAAAAGTAAAGTAAATAAGATAAGAACCCTATTGCATTATACAGATAGTCAATTCTATTCTACCGCTAGAGGACTTGTAGCTAAAAGGCTGTTTGTCCAATAAATTTTTGCGACTTGTTAATCAGAAGAATTGATTTAATTTGTTCTGTCTATTTTTAAGCATAATTATTTACGTTGAATATCATAATGGATAACCTACCAAGTCAAATCGATACTGGAAGCTTGCCAAAGCACATAGCGATTATCATGGATGGTAACGGCAGGTGGGCTAAGCAAAAAGGGAGACCACGTGTATTCGGTCATAGAGCTGGGGTCAAGTCAGTGAGAATAGTGACAGAAGCTGCCTCTAAGATAGGCGTTGATTATCTCACCTTATATGCTTTCTCTACAGAGAATTGGAGTAGACCAAAGACCGAAGTCACAGCCTTAATGGCCCTTCTGGTAGAAACGGTGAAGAAGGAAATTAAAGCTTTGCATGAGAACGGTATTCGACTTAACGCAATCGGAGATTTGAGTAAGTTGCCAACAAAGACACATAGGGCGCTTATGGATGGAATCGAAAAGACGAAGAATAATAAGATGATGACTCTCACACTTGCACTTAATTATAGCGCAAGATGGGAAATGACCCAAGCTATGGTTCAGATATCGCAGAAGATAGCATCTGGTATATTAAAGGAAACAGATATAGATGAAGATTTAATTACAGCACATTTGACAACCAAAGGTATTCCTGATCCGGAATTACTAATAAGAACCAGTGGTGAGCATAGGGTTAGCAATTATCTGCTCTGGCAAATAGCATATACAGAATTCTACTTTACAGACATCTATTGGCCGGCATTTGGAGAGAATGAGCTATATGGGGCTATTTTGGATTATCAAAGACGAGAACGCCGTTTTGGAAAGACGTCAGAACAGATCCAATAAACAATCATTTAAATCTTAGCCGACATCTCGGTAGACTTATACTCTTTAAATTACCGTTAAAGAAAATATGGTGGGTACTATTAACCTTAGAATTACATTCTTTTGAAGTCACGGCTGATAAAAGCCTATTTTTGTCAATAAATTTCACTTCTTGATGAGGTCTCAAATTGTTAAAATATGTCTGCTTTTAATCTTCATATCTACTGGAATGTTCGCCCAGGACCTGCCAGTCTATGATTACACAGGTAAAAAAGAGTACAACATTGCAGATATTACCATAACTGGTGCTGTAAATCGGGACCGAAATGCTATCAAATCCATCGCAGGACTAAGAGAAGGTAAGCGAATTTCGATCCCAGGGGATGACATTCCAAAAGCGATTAAGGCATTATGGAAACTTAAACTGTTTGAGGATGTCCAAATTCTTCAATCAAAAGTAGAGGACGAACTCATTTACTTAGAGATTATACTTAAGGAAAGACCTACGCTATCTAGATACAGCATTACAGGCGAAAAAAAGACCAAGCACCCAGACTTGACAGAAATCATAGATGGAATCCTTACTAAAGGCTCTATCGTTACTGATGACCTAAAAGACTTAACCATCCAAAAACTTGAGCAGGACTATCGAGAAAATGGATTTCTAGATGCAAAAGTGAAAATAAAGGAAGTCAAAGATGAGCTTAAAGACAATGCGGTAAGGCTTGTGTTTGATGTCAATAAAAAGGAACGAGTCAAAATTAGCGATATAGTTATTCTTGGAAACAGAAAGTTTACTGATCAAAAGCTTAAGCGAAAGATGAAGGATACCAAAGAGATAGGTACCATCTTTAAAAAGTCAAAGTATGTAACCACTGATTTTGAAACAGATAAGGATAATATTATCGCTTTCTATAATAAGAATGGGTACAGAGATGCGGTGATTTCTGAAGACTCAATAGTCAGAAAGTCAGATGGCAATCTTATAATGTTTTTGACAATAGATGAGGGTGATCAGTATTACTTCAAAGACATATCTTGGAAAGGAAATTCCAAGTATTCGGATGAGGTATTAACTCGGGTATTGGGTATCAAGCCAGGTGATGTATATAATCCAGAGACGTTACAGAATCAGTTATCATTCAGCTTAGATGGTCAGGATGTATCGTCCTTATATCTGGACGATGGTTATTTGTTCTTCAATGTGGATCCAGTAGAGGTCGCTGTGTCTGATAATACGATAGACCTAGAGATGCAAATCTATGAAGGTCCTCAGGCTACCATAGACAATGTGGTTATCACAGGTAATGACCGGACTCATGAGCATGTTATCCGAAGAGAGCTGAGAACGACACCAGGTAGTAAGTTTAGCCGAACTCAGATTATCAGATCTCAGAGATCACTGTCTAATCTTGGATATTTCAATCCGGAGACCATGGATATTCAACCAAGACCAAATCAACAAAATGGTACGGTTGATATTCATTATAAAGTAGAAGAGCGACCTTCAGACCAACTGGAATTGTCAGCAGGTTATGGAGGACAAGCAGGTGGTGTGATCGGCACACTGGGTATGACCTTTAATAACTTTTCGCTTCAGAATATCAAGGATAGGTCCACTTGGAGCCCTCTGCCACAAGGTGATGGGCAGAGGTTGTCTGTAAGAGCACAATCTAATAGTAGATTTTTCAGATCCTATAATCTATCCTTTACTGAGCCATGGCTTGGAGGGAAAAAACCAACATCATTGACTGTAGGTGCAGTCCACTCTGCCTTTGATCAAGAAATTTCAGGTCAAGGTGTATTGAGGATTACTCGGTTATTTGCAGGATTGGGCACACAACTTAAATGGCCTGATGATTTCTTTAGTATTAATACGACGCTGACTACTGAATTTATCAATCTAGATGACTATGCATTTGGTAGATTTTTTGTTGAAGGAGCTGATGGGAGACCTATTAATGTGACTGATGGTAATTTCAAGAACTTCAGTCTTAATCAAACGATTACCAGAAGCTCAGTGGCTGAGCCTATCTACCCAAGAAGAGGTTCAAGGATATCCCTATCAGTGCAGTTGACGCCACCTTACTCTTTGTTTAGAAAAGACAATGTTAATTTTGAGCCTAATCAGGGAGAGTTTGATGCTGCTATATCAGATTACACTATTGAGAGAGGCTCAGGAAATCCTCCATCACCTGCGGAGATCGATGCGTTTAGAGAAAGAATGACTCTTGCTAATAGATTTGAGTTCTTGGAATATCACAAATGGAGATTAGATGCTGAGTGGTACTTTAATATTGTGGGCAAGTTTGTAATCGCTACTGATTTAAAATTAGGATTCCTTGGATCATATAATAGTGACATAGGAATATCTCCTTTTGAAAGATTTGAATTAGGTGGAGATGGCCTTAATAATCAGAATGTGGGTATCACAGGAAAGGATATCTTAAGCCTTCGAGGATACCAACAAACAGATTTTCGTGAGAACGATAATGGTGGAGGTGCCGCTTTTAACAAGTTTACAGTTGAGTTGAGATATCCAATTTCTACCAATCCTAATTCTGCAATCTATATCCATACTTTCGTACAAGGTGGTAATACCTGGGGAAGAATAGCAGACTTCAATCCATTTGATCTTCAGCGTTCTGCTGGATTTGGCGTTAGAGTATTCTTGCCAATGTTTGGATTATTAGGTTTTGATTATGGATGGGGCTTTGATAAGGATCCAAATCTGTCAAACTTTGGCGGTTTCGGCCAATTCAATGTTATCCTCGGTTTCGAACCAGAGTAAACTCAAAAATGCATCCGCTAATCTTATCTCCAGGTCTTTGCTTGATATGGGTATCGGACTTCGTATAGGTCTTTAATCAAGTCCTCTAGTTTGGATCTGAATAGGGTAATGTTCTCTTTTTCCTTAGCAGATATAAATATGGTTTCAGCATCATAGGTATTGGACAATCGCTTTCGGGTCTCCTGTAATATCTCAACTTTGGTCTCCTGATCAAGCAAGTCATCAAATGTTCTTTCCCGATATAAGTCCAACTTATTAAAGACCATCAAAGTCTGCTTATCTATACAATCTAAGCTCTTAAGTGTCAAGTTAACTGTCTTGATATGATCCTCATATTGTGGGTGAGCAATGTCCACTACATGGACAAGGATATCAGATTCTCTGACTTCGTCCAAAGTAGACTTAAAGCTCTCTACCAAGTGATGCGGCAATTTTCTGATGAAGCCTACTGTATCTGACAAAAGAAAAGGCATACTCCCGAAGACGACTTTTCTCACAGTTGTATCTAAGGTTGCAAAGAGTTTGTTTTCTGCGAATACATCAGATTTTGATAGCAGATTCATAATAGTAGATTTCCCCACATTGGTGTATCCCACAAGTGAAACACGAATCATCTGCCCTCTGTTTTTCCTTTGAGTCGAGTTTTGTTGGTCGATTTTTTTAAGGCGTTCCTTGAGCTTAGAGATTTTATCTCTGATTATACGTCTGTCCGTTTCTATTTCCATCTCACCGGGTCCTCTCATACCGATACCACCACGTTGTCTTTCTAAGTGAGTCCAAAGACCTCGTAATCGTGGTAATAGATATTGCATTTGTGCTAGTTCGACTTGCGTCTTAGCCTGAGCTGTTTGAGCTCTACTGGCAAAGATGTCTAAGATGAGTGAAGATCTATCAATGATTTTTCGCTTCAGTTTTTCTTCAAGAATGTTGGTCTGCTTGCCAGTCAAATCATCATCAAAAATTACCAGATCAACATCCTTCCGTTCGCAGTATTCCAGGATCTCCTCGACTTTACCTTTACCTACGTAGGTTCTGACATTGGGCGCTTTCATTTTCTGAGTGAAGACACCAACTGTCTCTGCACCAGCTGTCATAGCCAAAAACTCAAGTTCATCAAGGTATTCCTTGACTTGCTCTTCAGTCTGGTAATCAGAGATGACCCCTACGAGAACGGCTTTCTCTATTTCTTTACGAATCCCTTTCTTCTTTTCCTTGCCTATTTTCCACTGGTCACTCATAATGTGAATTTATAATTTCTAATGCTTAGTTGTTCTTCAACCAATGTTTTGGATTCATTCTTTGTCGCCCTCTGTAAAACTCGAAATGGAGCTCTCCAGTTCCATCAGTTTGAGCAGCCAGTATGCCAACCACTTGGTTGGAGGATAGGAATTCACCTTCAATGACTTCTATTGAAGATAAGCCAGAATAGACTGAGTAATAATCTCCACCATGGCGTATAATGACTGCTGAGGTCTGATCACCTACCTTAGATATTCCAGCTACAACACCGTCATATATCGCGTTAACATGCAGGTCACGGGTTCTCAGGTCTATCCCTTTATTATCTATAGTAATGTTGGGAATCTCTGGATGTGGTTGTGGTCCGAAAATCTTGGTAATTGTATAATTGGTCACTGGGTAAGGTAAGAAACCTCTTTTTCTTTCTATATCTGCTATCTCAGGCAAATTAGCTGGCTGAGATAAGACAGCTGCATGTCGAACAGTGCCGTTCTTCTGCCCCATAGATTTGATCAATAGTGCTTCTATCGCTCTATTATACGATTCTCTTTTCTGATGCTGGTCATCCAACTTTTGTTTGAATGCTTGCTCCTGGACTGTCATATTCATCGCACTGGAAACCAATGCTTGCATCTCTGCTTCCAGTCGTAATTTTTCCTGCTCTTGTTCTTCTATTTTTTGTGCGCTCGTTTGTGAGGTATACGCAGCACTTACCAGCCCAGAATCAGACCCATCTTGATATTCTGCTTCATATGCTAAGAGGTTTTTGTACACATTGAGGTAATGGTTTTTTACCAAGTGCTTTTTACCGTCTTCAGTCGTTAACTGATGTGGTCTCTGAAGCAATTTGTTGCGATATTGTATCCTGAGAACTTTTACATATTCTTCCATGAGTGCCTCGGTTGGGATATTGACTTTCTTTTTTTCAGTTATGTCTTCATTGAGATTTACACTCGACATTTTTCCTTCCTTTTTGAGATTCTCTATGAGTCTATTTCTGGCATCAATTTGTAACTCCAAGGCATTGATTTGTGAGAGGGTAGATGCTTTATTGCTTGTCGCTGAATTCAATAGTTTTTCAGTGGCTTCTATCTCAGCATTGATACGCATACGTTCAGTGTTGAGTTGCTGTTGGCTTTCTTGAGCACGAAGCAGAATTGGCGATAAGGTTAATAGTAAGAACCCTATCACGTGTAAAGACATTAATCCGGAAAAAGCGTCTCTCATTGAGATATTATCGTATTCTGTAATATGTAAAGGAAATGATATATCCACTAGACCCCAAATGAAACGGCCTAAAATCTTATAATGCTGAGCGGAAAGTCCAATAAAAGGTTATAATTCTATCCTTTCATAGTGTTTGGGTATACTGAATGGAATTTCTTTTGGAATATCAAGTTCTATTTCAGAGAAGTCTATGCTTATATCAAAATCTGGATTATTAGCTGATTGTATTTGGTAATTCCTCTTATATGGTAGTGTGATATCAGTCGTTAGCGCTTTATATTCAGCGTAATCCCATTTTCCATCCACTTGAAATCTTTCGTTAAATTTTCCGCCGATAGTTTGTCCAGTATTTTTATCCAGGTCAAACTCATGATAGATGTCATACAGCATGGCACTCAAGGTATATGCAGATTCGGTTTCCTCATACTTTGAAATGTCAGCTTTTGACACGGAAGGATTAAATCCAAGAATCATTTTTTGTATGTAATTGAAATTGGCGGTGACACCATATCTGCTTTCCAATTCACTAATGGCCAGCTTGCTGTAGGATTTTTCCAGCCTATTGATCACTGTTATACTGTCTGGAGTTATGAGGATTCTTCCACCTTCCACACTCAATCTTTTGACAGCCATCCAAATGACACTATCAGGAATACTTCTAATATACAAAGTACCCTTGTCTGACCCATTGATTGAAGATACTCTGAGCTTGGCCTTACCTGAAAAAAATGTGTAATCCGGTGGTGTAAGGAATTTAGCGAGCACTTCTTCCTTTGTAATCTGAGATTCAGGGGTTGGGATTTGAAGTGCTTTTTTTGATTTACAGGAGGTAAATCCAATAAGTAGAATGCCAATTATAATGGGCCACTTATTGGCGTTTGTATTCCTGTAAGCTGACATTAATTGCTGTTGATTTTTTTAGAGACACGTTCTTCACTTGATCCCAGATCAATGGCCTTGTTCCACAATTTTTTTGCCATTTTATTATTATCTATACTGGCATAGAGATCTCCAGCCAATTCAAAATATAATGGATCTGTGAGGATCATAAGATCTATATCTTCTATTTTGTCTTTGTCGGCATTATTTTTATCTAGCCATTGAGATACAATGTTCACACTGTTTTTCAATGTGGCATTCTTCCCTGCTATAAATCCAGCCTCTTGAACCATATCTTCTGCCAACCCTTTGTCTGATTGAGAGACTGCGTGAAATAAGAATGCCGAGACCTTGTTAGGATACAAATCAATGGCTTCTTCAGAAATATCTCTGAGTTTGGCCATTTTTTCTAACTCCCATAGGTTTTGCATATACTGTGACCACAATGTATATTTTCGATCATCTATGGATATGGCTTTAGCATAATTGCTTTCTGATTCACTATAATTTCCTTGATAGAAATTGACATCGCCATTCATCGAATAGACTTTGGCTTCAGTTGGATATAGTGTAACCAATTTTTGGCTCAAAGAAGCCAGTGTACCTATTGCAGCGTCACCTTTCCTTAGAGAAGAGAGAAAAGGAATGAGTTCCTTAAGTTTGTCATCGAGAGGCAAGTTCATATTATCAATCATAGGCTCCAGGGCCATTAGTTGATTTCCTTCGCCACTTTGGGTTTTCTGTTTATCCTTTAGCGCTGCGATAGTTGCTTTGGAGTCATTAGGATCTAAGACCAATATCTGCTGGTATACTTCCTTTGCTGCTTTTTCATTCCCACTCTCCAGATGATAGCTGGCTAGATTATGCATCATCCTTGTATTATCTGGATTTGCAGCTATTAGATTTTCTAGTGTTTGGACTGCTTTTTTCTTGTTGCCAGTATTTTTGTAGATATCAAATATTCTGCGAGATGTTTCTTCATCTACCCCCTGATTTTTTTGGAGTAACTCAAGATTTTGGACCGCTTTGTCCGGCATATTCTCATGCAGATTGAGTTGAGCTAGCTTGTGGTAAATGGTTGGATTTTGAGGATTGAGTTGTTTGAGTTTTTCATAAGCCTGGATCGCTTTGCCTTGTTGGTTGCTTTTCTCCATTATTTCAGCCAGAGTGAGGAGGTAGTACTCATTGTTTGGCTGGATGTTATGGGACTTTTCTCCATTTTTTTGTGCTAATTCAAGATTCCCTGTTTGGAGATATAATCTGGCTAGTTCGAAATAGGCGGCATGGCTGTTCCTATCTCTTTTGATGATTTCCTGCAATAGCTCCGTTTGTTTGTCGGTGTCGCCTTTATACTTGGCATGTTGTGCTTCGAAAAAAAGCGTCTGATATTCTATGTCAGATTCATTATATATCCCTGGTTGGGCAAAAAATGAGGAGAAGCATGTACATAATATTCCTGCTATCAGGATACTCTTGGTAGAGAAACCAGTGATTTTCAGTTTCATTCTATTGCTTAAAAATTTAAAATAGCCGTGCCGTAGCACATAAAGGCGCTAACAAAATTAGGCTTTTCTATTCTACGACGGTGATTTTGACTGTATTGGTCATGAATCGCTTATGTAACGGCATTGATGCCGTATTGACGACAACATCTCCTTGTTTTAACAGTTTTTTCTCCTTTAGAATGTTTAGTAAGTCTTCTATCGTTTGGTCTGTTGAAGTAAACCCATCGTAATAGAATGCCTTTATACCCCAAATGAGGTTCATTGTGCCGAGCATAGGTCTGACCGAAGAAAAGATATAGATGTTGGTCTTAGGCCTATAGCTGGATACTCTGAAAGCAGTATATCCGGAGACAGTGAGACCTATCAAGGCTTTGGCTTTGATATCCTCAGCTAGTTTTGAGGCAGTAATACAAACGGTATCAGAATGGTAGGACTTGGATTCTTTATTGGGTTTGGGTCTTTTATTAAGAAGCTCATAATTCTTTTCAGCCTGAGCTATGATCTTATTCATAGATTCTACAACCAATGGTGGATGCTTCCCTAC
>CAZPUF010000010.1:0-30811 GCA_964589705.1 uncultured Saprospiraceae bacterium
AATTAAAATCATGAAAAATATTAAAACGACTTTAATCATTCTTGCATTAAGTACTTCTCTCATTGCTGAGTGGTGTGAATGTTCTATTGCAGGTGGTCCTCCTGGAGGACATTTAACCATTGGTTATAATTGTGATGGATCAGGCTCCGGAGTCATACAAACCTTTACACATGACGATCCTGATCTTGCAATTTCGACTCGTATTGTTAATGCTGGAGATTTAGTGGGTAGGTGCTAGTTCTATTTTTTTATCAATCAAAATAAATTATTATGAAATATATTTCTTTTTTGTTCGCTACTCTTTTTATTGTTTCGTGTAGTAACGAACATATTCAAGAACAGGTGGTAACTGATGTTAACTTAGGCAAAGACAGACAAAATTTTATAGAAGAGGTTGGTCTCTGGGATTTGATAGTGTCTCAGGTTCAAGATATGAATCATGGCATCGAGCGAAGTGATGCACAACCGTGGATAGAAAATTATAAGAGCACAATATTTAATCATCCTGAAAGTGAGTATCTAGACATCTATTATCTCACAATCACAAAACACATGATTAAGTACACAGATTTCTTAGATATCATTAATCAAGACAATGCGAAATTTCTAATGGAGGTATATAATTCATTTGACACTAGATTTGAGTTAGGATCTAAACATAAGATGCTTGTTAAGCTAGCAGAATATTATCCTGAGTCAGCAATACAGAAACTTCGGGATGAGGCGTATACTAGAGCAATCAATGTACAAGAAATTCTGGATGAAAGGTTGAACCAACTTAATCAGGAATATAAAGACTTAGGAAGCCTTAACTTATGGCAAGAAACAAGGTTGATTGAAGCAAAGGAAAGAGTGGAAGAGTTACGAATGTATCTCCCATATTTTGAGCCAGCTTCATAACATAAGGTATCAACTTTAAAAAACAATAAGTCTACCAGATAATATTTTGGTAGACTTTTTTGTATAATTTGAAACGCTTTCCTATAAATTTAGATTAATAGTTAATCCATTTTATAAGAAGTATGACTTGTTGTCAAACTTTATCACAATTCAAAAATCATATAATGGCATTCGAATTACCTTCTCTACCTTATCAGCATCATGAGTTAAAACCACATATAGATTCATGGACAATGGAAATTCATCATGGCAAGCACCATGCTGGTTATACTAAGAAATTAAATGCGGCTATTGCCGGTACAGACCTAAGCGGTAAATCCATAGAAGATATCCTAAAGAACATGGATATGAATAATGCTGCAGTGAGAAATAACGGCGGTGGTTACTATAATCACTCATTATTCTGGTCAGTTATGAGTCCTAAAGGAGGGGGAACACCTTCTGGTGCATTAGCTGATGCTATCAATTCTGCATACAATTCAAAGAGCTAACCTCATTGGATATATGGCAAGAGGTACACTGGCAGGATGCTAAAGATAGAGTAGAAGAAACCAAAAATCATATGACGTATTTTTCTCCAAAGAGTTAAAGATATATTACAATTTTATGATCTAATAGGCCACTAATTTATTTAGTGGCCTTTCTAATATATGATAAGGCATGATTATCTATAGAGAAATATCTAATTCAATTTATAGCTCAATCCTAATTGCCTGATCTCGTTTATCAGATTTGAATTGACATCAATTTTTATTGAGGCTGCATCGAAATCTATATCGTGATCATTGTCATCTCCTTCTGTCAAGTCAAACACTTGCATATGCAATTTGTGTTTCCCCTTATGCTGTGCACACAGGCCTTTTAAGTTAGTAATAAATTCTTGATTGATAATATCCAGAGGAATTCGAATAGTAAGTGATTTTGTTAGATCCTCGCTTAAAGAAGCCATTAGACGAATATCGATTATCTTAAAGAAGAATCTGTCAGAAGAGTAGCCTGCCTTGAAGATGCCTTCTACATAGAGGACATAACCTGGCTGGAGTAGTTCCTTGTATTTTTCATAATCTTCTCGATAGGCGCCAAATTCAAAAGACCCTGTGTAGTCTTGTAAAGTAAGTCTGGCGTAACCCATATTATTTTTCTGAGAGACACCATGCTGGGCTACGGCGATGATGCCACCCATCTTTAATGGTGAGCCTTTAATCTCATTAGCCTGTTCTAGAGAGCAATTAGTATAATTCTCTAACTCCATTCTAAACTCATCCAGAGGGTGCCCACTTATAAATATACCTGTGACTTCTTTTTCCTTAGCCAGCTTAATATTTTTATTCCATGGTTCTATGTCTGGTGGGGCTGGTTCCGATAATAGTTGGTCATCCATGTTGCCAAAAAGTGAGGCTTGTGAAGAATCTTTTTGACCCTGATATGCCGAACCAAATTTGATGGAATGCTCTATATATGTATCATGTTTGTCAGATGGATGAAAATATTGTGAACGATGTAGGCCAAAAGAATCTAAGGCACCACCAAACGCCATACTCTCAATTGATTTCTTATTTATAGATCTTAGAGGGACTCTCTTTACCAAATCTATAATTGAAGAGAAGTCACCCTCATTCTCACGTTCTTTGATTAATTCTTCAGCAGGCCCTATTCCTAATCCTTTTAAAGCTGAAAGCCCGAAACGTATGTCTCCTTTTTCATTCACAGTAAAATTAATCCCACTTTGATTGACATCAGGTCCAAATACATTCAACTTCATTCTTTTTGCTTCTCGTAAAAAGAAATTCAATTTAGATGTATCTGATTTGTTATGGTTAAGAACTGCTGTCATAAACTCAGCTGGGTAATGCGTCTTCATGTATGCCGTCTGAAAGGCGATAAACGCATAACAAGTCGAATGTGATTTATTAAAAGCATATGACGCAAAGGCCTCCCAGTCATTCCATATTTTAGAAACGACATTTTCTGGATGCCCATTCTTCTTACACCCTTCTTGGAACTTAGGGTACATCTCGTCTATCAACTTCTTCTTTTTCTTACCCATCGCTTTTCTAAGCATATCAGCCTCACCCTTGGTAAATCCAGCTAACTTCTGAGAAAGTAACATCACTTGCTCTTGATATACAGTTATACCATAAGTCTCTTCAAGATATTCTTCCATATCTGGCAAGTCATAGGTAATATTTTGCTTGCCATGTTTTCTCTTAATGAAATCATCTATGTAGTCCATAGGTCCGGGACGATATAGCGCATTCATGGCTATGAGATCTTCAAACTTATTGGGCTTAAGGTTTTTGAGATGCTTTTGCATTCCTGGGGACTCGTATTGGAATATACCGATAGTCGATCCTTGATGAAATAACTTATAAGTCTCTTCATCTTCTAAGGGAATATCATCTAGTTCTATAGTGACATTCTTTGTTTCTTTGACAAAGGTGACTGAATCTCTAAGAATAGTCAGTGTCTTTAGACCTAGGAAATCCATCTTCAATAACCCTGCATCCTCTGCTACACTATTGTCAAACTGACTGACTAATAGATCAGAGTCCTTTGCTGTTTTTACAGGAACATAATTAGTAATGTCATCTGGTGTGATGATTACTCCACAAGCGTGTATACCTGTATTTCTGATAGAACCTTCTAGTCGTTTTGCCGAGCGGACCATTTCTCCTATTTGGTCTTTCTTCTCTGCTATTTTTCTAAACTGGTAAGCTCTGTTTAGATCTTCTTTGTTTAAGTTGCCTTTTAGTTTTGCACTAACATCTCCTTTGGCCATCACATCTTTGAGACTTGCGCCAAGATGTAATGGAAAAGATTTGGTCACTCTTTCTACTTCTCCAAGCGGAATATTCATCACACGTCCAACATCTTTGATAGATGACTTAGCTGCCATTGTACCATAGGTGATTATCTGAGCAACTTGATTCTGACCGTATTTGTCAATAACGTAATCTATAACCTTAGAACGACCTTCATCATCAAAATCAATATCTATATCGGGCATAGATACCCGTTCTGGATTTAAGAATCTCTCGAATAGGAGGTCATATTTAATTGGATCGATGTTGGTTATGCCGAGGCAGTATGCAACAGCAGACCCAGCCGCAGATCCTCTACCTGGCCCAACAGCAACTCCCATATCTCTAGCGGCACTTGTAAAGTCTTGAACAATTAGAAAGTATCCAGGATAACCAGAATTATTGATGACTTGTAATTCAAAATTGAGCCTTTCTTCTATAGGTGGGGTTATCGTTCCATAACGGGCTTGTGCACCTGCAAATGTTAGATGCCTTAAATATGATTTTTGATCATCAAAACCTTGTGGAAGAGGATAGTTAGGTAGGAGTACATTTCTTGCTAACTCTAGATCATCGATCTTGCTCATCACCTCCATGGTGTTGTCTAGCGCCGAAGGCACATCCTTGAAGAGTTGATTCATCTCCTTTTGACTCTTGAAGTAGAAGTCCGAACTAGGAAATTTGAATCTATTGGTATCATCTAGATTAGAACCAGTATTGACACAAAGAAGGATGTCATGCATAGGTGCATCTTCCTCTTCTAAATAATGCGCATCATTAGTAGCAATTAATTTGACATTATGCTTTTTAGCAAAACCAATTAGTATCTGATTAATATCTTCTTGAGAATATTTGGAGAAGGTCTTTTGACCATTATCATTATAGATGTCAATTTTCTCTAATCCTCTATGCCGTTGAAGTTCTATATAATAGTCCTCTCCAAATATGTCCAACCACCACTTGAGCGCTTGCTCCGCTTCTTCTAATTTGTCTTTTGCTATGAGTGCAGGAATCTCAGCGCCTAGGCAACAGCTACTGGCAATCACCCCTTCGTTATATTTCAGGATAAGCTCTTTGTCAATTCTTGGATAGCCTTGATATACCCCTTCTGTAAAACCATAAGAGCATAGCTTCATTAGGTTTTTATAACCAGTTTCATTTTTTGCCAGTAAGAGCTGGTGATATCTTTGATCCCGTTCTCCTTTACTCCTGCTGAAAGATCTGATATGTCTGTCCTTAACCAAATAAAACTCACAGCCAAGAATGCCTTTAATGCCATGTTTTTTTGCTTCAGCAGCAAACTTAAAAGCCCCGAACATATTTCCATGATCGGTAAGTGCCACGGCTTTCTGCCCATCCGCAACGGCTTTAGCCATCATCTTGCTTATATCATTAGCACCATCAAGTAGAGAGTATTGTGTATGGCAGTGGAGATGACAAAATTCTGGCATATGTATAACTGTTTGTACGCAGTGACGAAGATATTAAGATTAGTACTGTTTCTTATGAGAAGATACCAACATCAGGCTTAATTATGTAAGCGTAATTCTTGACTAGAATACTTGAGATATAGGCACCATGATTTCTTCCAAATCAATCATTGCATTAATAAGAGATACTGATTTATACTCTGATAACTTACTAGAAGGAATTGGTTTTTCTATTATTTGTTTTTGGTCTAGGAGGGCCTGACGTTTGGTGCCTTTGAGCAGAGGTGTTGATGGTGTATACCATATCCCATGTTGGCTAAAGGCCAGATTACAATAGTAACTATCTGAGAGAAAGCCATGCTTCACAATGAGGATGTCATCATAGTGCTGCCTTCTCCTAAAGAGCTTAGACAACATATTTCTGTTATTGTATTTGTGAGTATAATCTATGCCATTGGATTTGATGAGTTTTAGTGTGTTGATAGTTGGAAGCTTATATGGAACAAACTCATACTTGAAAAAACTGTCATTATAGGTTATGCGCAATTTGAATAGGATGGAAGGAAGCGCAATAATTTCATCCATAATAGGCTCAAAGTCGATGCGAGCAGCAGCACCAAATATTTCTTTACTTGACCTTAAGATTCTATCTTGATGGTACTCCAAATTGTGTATCTGTTTTTCAGATACTTTAATAGATTCTAGTAGCAAATAATCCGAGTGAAGCATTTGGTGACCAAAATAGAGAAAATTGTAATTTTATTGAGTAAATTATATTAAAGGTAGATGGTTAACGTATACGTATATCTCATCTATCATTTCTTGATGTTCCTTGTCTGGGTTGCTATTCAAGGTGATGCCGCCACCTGATCTATAATAGTAATCTCCCTCACCTAGCTTTTCATCTCAGAGACGGCTCCATCTTTACTGAGATATGGGGAAGTTATATTCAGTTAGTGGAGTTCGGAGAATATGACAGAGTTATTTTTTACTTCTTTTCTTTCTTAATAATTTTCTGCTCTACTTCTATCTCAATGGTTTCTTCATTATTATTCATAACTTCTTCCCAAGTGCCAAATGGAAAAAGTTCTTTTCTTTCTTTTAAGGTAACTTCCTTTGTTATGTTTTTACCATTTCTTTGGAAAGAGACACGGATTTTGTCTCCAGGGCTATGTACCCCAACTAATCCAACTAATTCTGCTATAGTTTTTATGGGGTTGCTATCAATTTTGTAAATAATATCACCTTTATTCATTCCTGCCTCAGCAGCAGCAGAGTCGGCTACAACCTCGGATACCATGACTCCTAATGGGTGGTCTTCAATGTTAACACCCAATTGTGCTTTCTTGTCATTGGCTCTTGAACCTTTAGCGATTACCTTTACTTGCTTTTCGCCACCACCACCTTCTATCTCTGTGATATCTATGCCATGCTTTTCCAGTTCTTTTTTGATATCGTCTGGTATCTCTTCACCATCAAATTCAAATTCCATTTCTTGTTCACCTTTTGCACTACTATTTTTTTTGACTCTGATTTTCTTTTGAATTTGGTTGTCCCCTTTAGAGATATTGATGTCATGCTCCTTCATGAGTTTTTTCATCTCTTTTGGCATCTCTCCTTCTCCGTCCCACATCATCTCTTTTTCCTCTCCATTATCGTCTATGAGTTTGATTTTGTACTGTTCCTTTTTAATCATCTTTGCTGACTTGCCGTCAACGATGACATCTTCTCCATCTTTTGTCGTCCACTTATGGATGGTTTCTCCTTGCTCTTCCAATTCCTTGAGATAAGCTTTCGCCTCTTCACCTTCCTTAACTATTTTCTTTTCAACGACATTTCCATCATTGTCTATTTCCTTTTCAATGATGATTATTTTTTGTTCTTCTACCTTTTTTTGTGCCGATAGTTCGGATATGCTAAAAGCACAGATAAACGCTAAGGCGGCTATGCTAAGTAATTGTCTGATCATAGAATGTAATATTTTACCTTTTCAAATGTAATGACTCAAATTAATTGATGGTCTTAAGATATTCTTAAATAATACGGTCAATTTGGTCAATAATCTTAGCAATATCACGTTATTGCATTATGTTTTTTAGAGTTCTAATAATCTTGAGTTTATCCTTGTTTCTTTCAGCTTGCAAAGAATCCAACTTCGTAGTAGTAAAGGATGAAGATTCTAAAATCACCGAAAAGTACAAGGTCAATGAGTTATCTCAAAAAGATGGAGTATATGAACGGTATGCTGATGGTGTCCTCATAGAAAGTGCGCATTATAAAGCAGGTGTGTTGTCAGGTAGGAGAACCTTATATTTTGGAGACGGAAAGCCAGAAATAGAGGAATATTATGAAGAGGGCCTAATCGTTGGCACCTATAATGTTTACTTTGAGGACGGGACTATTTTACAAGAAGCCCACTACATATCTGGTATGATGCAAGGTCCACTCAAGACCTATTATAAAAGTGGTCAAATCAAGGAAGTGGTCACTATGGTAGATAACGAAGAGAATGGCCCTTTCACAGAATATTATGAGAATGGGCAATTGAAATGGGAAGGACGGTTTTTGAATGGAGACAATGAATTCGGCATATTAAAGCACTACAGTGAATCAGGTGAACTGATCAAGAAAATGGAATGTGATAGTCTAGGTGTCTGTGCAACCATTTGGACGTTGGAAGATGGGGATATCAAAAAAGAAAAGTAATGATGAGTAGTAGATTAATACTTCAACTATCATTTGTTGTTTTGTTTGGGCTTCATAGCATCAGCGTACAGGCCCAACTAGGAGGTCTAGGAGGTCGAGATGCTTTCGACGCTATATCATTACCAACCAGTGCTAGAATCACTGCTTTAGGGGGCACTCAAATAACAATCAGAGATAGTGATGTGACCTTGGCACAGCTTAATCCGGCCCTTGCAGATAGTGTTATGCATCATCAGCTCTCCTTCAATCATAATTTTCACTTTGCTGATATATCAAATGGTAATCTGGCTTATGGCCATTATATAAAGAAGTGGAAGATTCTTGCCCATGCTGCATTGCAGTATATCAATTATGGATCGTTCGATGCCACTGATGCATTTGGTAATATAAATGGAGAATTTAATGCCAACGAAGTAGCTTTAGTCGTAGGATCATCGTATCGACTCAATGAACGTATACACGGAGGCGTCAATGTGAAATTCTTGTTTGGCAATTTTGAAAGTTATCGTTCTTCTGGAATAGGCGTAGACATAGGTTTGCATTATGAAAAGCCTGACAATAGGACAAGTTGGGGTCTTGTCCTCAGAAATATAGGTACAGAATTGCAGCCATTAGGTAATTCAAGACGCAGCCTCCCTTTTGACTTGCAACTCGGTTTTTCAAAAAGGTTACAACATTTGCCTTTTAGATTTTCTGTCATAGGACGCCATTTGCATCAGCCATATATCAGATATGATGACCCAGAATTTGATATTACAGTAGATATATTCGGTGAGCAAACATTTAGAAACTCATTCAGTAAAAATATTGACAACTTCTTTAGGCATTTGGTGCTTTCTGGTGAGTTCTTGCTTGGAAAGCGTGAAAATTTCAGACTAAGATTTGCCTATGACCACCTAAGACGTCAGGAATTGAGATCTTCTATATTTAGGAGTTTAGGTGGCTTTTCATTTGGATTTGGCATCAGTATTAAGAAAATCAAGATCGATTATGGAGTAGGCCATTATCACCTTGCTGGGGCTGTAAACCATATCGGATTACGCTATAACGTAGGAAATATCTTCAACAAGTTCTAAAAAACGAAGACTTTCGTAGATAAACAGTATAGGCTAATCGCTTATTTGTTAACTTAGCGTAAGGATTCTTGGGTATCTATCATTATGACACAATGGTAGCTCAGAATACGGTAACAGTACTCACTAAAGATATAGAGCAGAATATGCTAATTGATTCAATAAAGAAGGCAAAGACAGTAGCCAGTTGGACTGCTTTTATTGTCGTTATGATTGTATACTATTTCTCAGTAGAACGTGTAGGAAGTCTATGGGATGTGGGAGAATTTATATTAGGTGCATACAAGTTGGAAGTGGTACACCCGCCTGGGGCTCCATTATTTATGCTAATTGGTAGAATGTTTGCTTGGGTAGGGGACTTGGTATCTTCTAATCCAGCTACAATCGCCTTTATGGTTAATATGCTGTCTGCTATATGTACAGCTTTAGGCGCATTTCTGATCGCGAGAATAACGATAATGCTTGGTCAATTTGCTTTTGTTGGACGATCAGAAGAAACAACAGCTACTCAAAACGTGGCCTTAACATTTGCAGGAATTGTGGCTGGTCTATCAATGGCATTCTGTTCTTCTATATGGTTTTCAGCGGTGGAAGGAGAGGTATACGCCATGTCTACTTTTTTTACAATTCTTACATTGTGGACTACGTTGAAATGGTATAGCTTACCAGATTCTCCTCGAACAGATAAGTGGTTAGTCCTATGTGCATATATGGCAGGGTTATCTATTGGTGTACACTTACTAAGTTTATTAACCTTTCCAGCACTTGGTGCTTTATATTATTTCAAAAAATTTAAGAAGCATAATCCATTTGGATTAATCTTAAGTTTTATAGCCGGTGCATCTATCATTGTGTTTATCCAGAAATTCGTCATCGTTGGTATTCCTACACTATGGAAATCACTGGAGAAACCGCTGGTTAATGATATGGGAATGCCATTCCATTCTGGGTTGGTGTTAGCGTTACTTTTAATAGGATTATTTATAGCTTTTTTATTGAGGTTAGCTCATAAGAAAAGATGGTATCACTTTCAGCTATTGGTAGTAGCAGGACTAATGGTTGCTATTGGATTTTCGACAATTGGTGTGATAGTAATCAGAGCCAATGCGGATACACCAGTAAATATGAATGTGCCTAGCGACGCTATGCGTGTATTGCCTTACCTCAATAGAGAGCAATATGGAGAGAGAGCTCTATTATATGGACCACATTTTAAGGCGTCTCCTGTAGAATTAGATCAAGAAGACAGATATGGCCGTGTAGGTGATAAATATGTCAAGGTGGATCAAAAGTTGGATTACGTGTATAATGATCGAGACAAGATGTTCTTGCCTCGAATAGGACATACAGAAGGCTCCAGACCTGAACTGCATAAGCAGTGGCATCGTCAGATTATGGGTAAGGAAGTGGGCACCAGACCAGGTTTTGGTTACAACATGAAGTATATGTTCAAGTATCAGATGGGTTGGATGTACTGGCGTTATTTCTTTTGGAATTTTGTTGGTAGACAAAATGCTCAGCAAGGATTTACACCGTGGGATGTATCGAGTGGACATTGGATATCTGGATTTGGATTTTTGGACGAAGCCCGATTGCATAATATGGATGCAGCCACAGATTCTATGAAAAGGCACAAGGGCACAAATAAGTATTACTTCCTGCCATTGTTGTTAGGACTATTAGGGTTATTTTTTCATCTCAGAAAACGTCCTAAGGAATTTACAGCTATCATGATATTATTTCTGATAACAGGACTTGGGCTTATCATGTATAGTAATCAGCCGCCAAATGAACCCAGGGAGAGGGACTATGTATTAGTGGGTTCCTTTTTTACCTATTGTATTTGGATTGGATTGGGAGTGTTAGGTTTATTTAGTTTTTTCAAGGATAAGGTCAAACTTGGGGCGATGTCACCACTAGTGGCTGGCGGATTGGGTTTGCTCATACCTGCTATTATGGCTTTCCAAAACTTTGATGATCATAGTCGACTAGGGCATTATGGCTCTAGAGATTACGCGTCAAACTTTCTTAACTCTGTAGACGAGAATGCCATTATATTTACTTACGGTGATAACGACACATATCCTTTATGGTATGCACAAGAGGTCGAAAATATTCGTCGGGATGTCAGAGTGGTAAATCTAAGTTTAATTGCAGTAGACTGGTACATTGAGAAACTAAGACGAAAGGTCAACGACTCGGCACCGCTCAAACTTTCAATACCGACAGAAGCATATAGGGGTAACAAAAGAAATCAAGTCTTTTTCTACAACCCAGAGAGTGGTACAGACGACCCTAGGTTAATGGACTTGTCTACACCTAGAGATTTAAGACAAGAATTGGCTTTTATAGGCTCGCAGAAACAAGATCAAGTTATACTTAGAAGTCGTAATCTATATATTCCAATAGATAGAAATCGGATGATAGGCAATGGTCTTATGAGTATCAGAGATACTTCCATGACCAATAAAATAGATATTAGAATTCCAGAAAGTGCCAGATATATCCTCAAGGATCAACTTGCAGTTATGGATTTAGTCGCTTCAAATATCCACGACCGCGCTATATACTTTGCGGTTACCTGTAAGAATGATAAGTTGCTGGCAATGAATGATTATATGCAAATGGAAGGCTTGGGCTTGAGATTAATTCCGGTAAGGTCAAGAAGTGTCAGAGAGCTATCTATCTATGGAAGTGGAAGAGTTGCGGAGGAAAAGGTGTATGACAACGTGATGAACAAATGGAAGTGGGGTAATTTTGATACACATGAGACATTTATTGATGAGAGTTATGCAGCCGAGTTACAAGCTATGAAAATTGTTATGATGCGTACTTGCCAAGAATTAGCGATCAAGGGTAAAATGAAAAAGGCTGCAGAGATGTCGAAGAAATTTTTCGATGCTTTTCCACATTATAATTTTCCATATGATGATAGTGTAATGCCATTTATAGAAGTGCTCAATGAAGCTGGCGAGAATGAAGAGGCACGAAAGCACATGGAAATATTGGCAGAAGAATTATACCAGCGTATGGTCTTCTATGATTCGTTGGATGCTTCAGACAGAGAGAGCTTTAGGCAGTTTTACGGATTTGCCGTACGTGGAGTGCAAGATGTCATCGATAAAGTAGGAAATATGGGAGATGCAGATTTTGCGAAGCGAACAAGAGAGATGTTAGCTCCATATGATGCAAATGTAATGAAGAAGTAGTCGACAAAAACAAGAAACCAAGCAACTATGAAAATCGCAATAGGATCTGATCATGCTGGTTATGACTATAAGTTATATCTCAAAAAAAGACTAATTGCCTTGGGACATAAGCCAATAGATCATGGAACTGATGCACCTGATTCTGTAGACTATCCTGATTTTGCGCATCCAGTTGCTGAGCAAGTGTCGACAGATAGGGCCGTGAAGTTTGGAATATTGATTTGTGGAAGCGCAAATGGGGTAGCGATGACTGCTAATAAGCATTCTAAAGTACGTGCAGCCATTTGCTGGACGTCGGAATTGGCAGCACTGGCCAGGCAACATAATAATGCTAATGTACTGTGTATACCCGCCAGATTTGTTACAAAACGTATGGCTGGCAATATGCTTAAGAAATTTTTATCTACAGAATTTGAAGGGGGTAGGCATAAGCGGCGAGTAGGTAAAATAAGTTGCTAGAATATTAGTTATTCACATGCAACTGAACCACCTAAGGCTAGCGACCATCTCACTCATCCCAGTAGTGTTGGCATTTCTTTGGTATCATCCTCAAGGTGTATTTGCTAAGCAGGTTGCATCTCAGAATGATGACTTTCAATTACCATTATAGGTATGCTCTGTATGTTGACGGGAAAGTCGAGACGATTCTTTTTGTATCATGCGAGTTATTGGTTTGTGACTACTGTTGTGGTATGTGGATTGATTAGTGAGTTTGTATAATCGAATAACAAAGGAGCACTAGTGGAAAAAATTAACTCTAGTTGGCTTAACCTTCAGTCTACCCACAGTTCCAAAATACCTTAACTTTGCACCTCGATGCGAGAACATCATTCTTTTAAAGATTTTGGGGCTATAGCAAGCTCACTCACTTTGAATGGGGTAGCTGGCATAATTCTCTTCGCACTTAACTTTGTTCTTGCTAAGTATTATGACTCTGAAGAGGTAGGCAGATTCTTACTGATGTTTAATTTGTTACTGGTATTTTCTGGCTTCTCGCGAATAGGTTATGATAATGCACTGGTAAAGTATATTGCTATAGCCAGAACCTCTAATGATATCAAGAAGGTATCAGGATTGTATAGACAGGCTCTGCTAACTTCGGTGCTCATATCCCTGGCAATAGGTCTATTTTTCTTTCTGTTATCAGATCCAATTTCGTTAATTGTCTTTGAGGATAAAAGCTTTGCCGTCTATCTCAAATACCTTGGAATATGTCTCACACCATTTACTATAAATATCATACATGCTTATTGTTTTCAAGGGTCCAAGAATCATAAAGCAGCTATAGTTTTCTTACATATTTTCGTTCCGCTGGGATTCTTGATTTCTGTCTTTTTTGTAAGAGGAGACTCAGTAGAGTCATTAGCACTCATGGCAGTATTTGTTTGCTTTGTTGCTGCCATCATATCTCTGATAAGTTTCTTCACATATGGTATTAATCTGAAGTATAAGTTAGAACCCTTTCTAAAGACTGAATTTAAAAGGACAGCCTTAGAGATTTTCCCGACAAGTATTCTCTTCCTGATATTGCAATGGTCGCCACCAATCCTAATTGCTTTTTGGCTGGACTACTCTGAGGTAGCTGTGTTCTCAATAGCTTTCAGGGCAGCTACTTTAATGGTCATTGTTTTAGTGGCAGTCAATGTTGTGTTTACACCAAGATTTAGCGAGCTATTCGAGCAGAAGAAAATGGCGGAGGTAGAAGCCATCGCAAAGAAAAGCGTAAAGATTCTATTCTTTTTTGCTTGCCCAATGCTGATCGTGTTTTGGTTGTGTGATGAGTGGATTTTGTCATTATTTGGTAGTGAATATATTGTTGGTAGTACGGCATTTATTATTTTGCTAATTGGACAGTTTGTTAATGTTTGTACAGGTTCTGTAGGAGGATTATTGCAGATGACTGGTTATCAAAATCTCTTTACGCTGAATATGTCTGTGGCAGTTGTAATTCTTTTTTTACTTTCGATATTATTAATTCCATTTTATGGCATTTCAGGTGCAGCGATAGCTAGTGCCGTAGCCTTATCTGTTCAGAATATATTAGGCGTATACTGGGTTAAACAGAAGTTAGGGATTAATCTTTTAAAAATATTTTAAAATACAGTGAGGACAGTCTACATTTTTTCATTGCCAAGATCGGGTTCTACTCTATTGCAACGGATGCTTGTCCAGATTCCAGATGTACAAACGACTGCAGAGAATTGGTTGTTACTCCATTTATTTTCTATTACAAATTCTGAGCATGGGCTGTATACTATATATGGAGGTCGGCAGTCGGTAGATGCTTTTAATCACTACCAAGAATTGTTTGGTGGTAAAAGCAACTATTTTCAAGAGGCACTCGAGCTAAACAAAAGGCTTCATCAGCAATGCGCTCATCCGGACACAAAGTGGTTTGTAGAGAAGACTCCCAGGTATCATTTGATAGTTAATGAAATAATAGAAAATGATCCTGATGCAAAATTTATCTTTCTTTGGAGAAACCCACTATCTATATTCAACTCAATAGTCAGCACCTGGGGAGATGGCAAATGGAATCTTCATAAATATGATTTAGATATTGAAGTGGGTTTTCCAAGGCTGGTTGAAGCATTCAAGAAATTTGAGACAAGAAGCCTCAGTATAAATTACGAACATCTTATTAGTAACCCTGATAGAGAAATGTATAAGGTTTGCAATTATTTAGGTGTGAATACAACGCAAGTAGATTGGGGCAATTTGCCACCTATAGAGGGAATTATGGGTGACCCAAATCAGTTCAAAGCAAAATATAAGAACATAAGAGATGTGCCTAAGGACATAGGAAAAAAGTATGCAGAGTTAGCGACACCTATTAGAAAAAGAATAGTAAGACAACGACTGAAAATTTTAGGTGAAAAGTCGTTGGCTACTATTGGTTATTCCATGGAAGACTTACTCAAAGAGATTGATAATATACCAACAAGTATTTCTAGAATGCCTAAGGACTTCCGCATCCCTTTTTCTGTTATGCTCTTCCGGTATTTAGAACCTTATGTGATGTATCATAAGTATAAGGAAGGGTATCGCTTTAAGCGTTGGCGCTATCCATTAAATTGACAAATAGGCCTTATATAATCATTCCTGCTCCCACAGTATTATTAGTTCCTTCATCTATTAAGATCAGACTTCCAGTGATTCTGTTATTCCGATAGGAATCAGTGAATAATGGTTTAGTAGTTCTTATAACGACTCTGGCCACATCATTCATATGTATCCCATCATGATCTGTATCTCTGTGTAGGGTATTAATGTCAAGTTTGTATCTGATTTCCTTAACGACACATCTAACATCCTGAGTTGTATGAAGGACACCATATTTTCCTTTTTCTTGCAAGGATTTATCGCTATCAAACCATACCATCATAACTTCTATATCCTGAGTAACTTCTGGCTTATTATTTGGCCTGACAATCATATCACCTCTGCTGAGATCAAAATCATCTTCTAGGAGAATAGTAACAGATTCTGGTGGAAATGCCTTGTCTTGCTCTCCATTAGGACCTTGTATCGTTTTGACTTTGGAATTAAATCCAGATGGAAGTAATAAGACTTCATCACCTTTCTTGATGACACCGCCTGCTACTCTACCTGCGTAACCTCTATAATCATGGTACTCATCGCTGTAAGGTCTGACAACATATTGTACAGGAAATCTGCAATCAATGAAGTTTTCATCACTAGCTATGTGCACATTCTCGAGGTAGTACATAAGCGTTGGACCATCGTACCAAGTTGTCTTATCAGATCTGTGCACAACATTATCACCTATCAATGCTGAGATAGGAATAAAGTGTACATCTACCACATCAAGTTTTGCCGCAAATTTTTCAAAATCGTCTTGGATCTTATTGTAAGCCGCCTCATCATAGTCTACCAAGTCCATCTTGTTGATACAAACAACAACATGTGGTATCTGAAGTAGAGAGGCGATAATTGCATGTCTTTTTGTTTGCTCTACAACGCCGTTTCTCGCATCTATCAGGATCAGTGCGACATTTGCTGATGAAGCACCCGTAACCATATTACGTGTATATTGTATATGACCAGGCGTATCCGCTATGATAAACTTTCTCTTAGGTGTAGCGAAGTATCTGTAAGCCACATCTATGGTAATCCCTTGTTCTCTTTCTGACTTCAATCCATCTGTAAGTAGTGCCAAGTTAACACCCTCTTCACCTCTCTTTTCACTGATTCTTTCAATCTGCTCATATTGATCTTGGAAGATAGATTTACTGTCATACAACAATCTTCCTATAAGGGTAGATTTTCCATCATCGACTGATCCCGCTGTTGTAAATCTTAGTAATTCGCTATCTAAGTTGTGGTCGTTTGCCATGTCTTGTATCTTATTTTGGTCTGGTCTAGAAGTATCCTTTTTTCTTTCTGTCTTCCATGCTGGTTTCTGATCGCTTATCATCTGTACGACCACCTCTCTCTGTCATACGGGTAGTAGCGACTTCTTCTATGATTTCTTCTGTTGTTTTGGCATTTGATTTCCATACACCTGTACAAGTCATGTCTCCTATCGTTCTGCAACGTACCATCTCCTTGAATACAGTTTCTCCAGGTTTCTTTTCTATGTATTCGCAATCTGCAAGCAAGGTTCCTTCTCTTTCAAAGACATCTCTTTCATGAGCATAATACAAAGAAGGTAGCTCTACCTTTTCTGCTGCCAGATATTGCCATACATCTAACTCTGTCCAGTTACTGATAGGGAAGACTCTGAAATGCTCACCCATCTGATGCTTGCCGTTAAATAGATTCCACAATTCAGGTCTTTGATTTTTTGGATCCCACTGACCAAACTCATCTCTGTGAGAAAAGAATCTCTCTTTAGCTCTTGCTTTTTCCTCGTCTCTTCTGGCACCACCCAAGGCAGCATCATACTTACCTTTTTCAAGACTTTCTAAGAGCACAGCTGTCTGCAAGCCATTTCTACTGGCATTGACCCCTTTCTCTTCAGTAACTAGTCTTTTATCTATGGCATCTTGAACAGATCCCACAATAAGCTTGGCGCCTATTTTTTCGACTAGGTCATCTCTGAACTTGATAGTTTCAGGGAAATTATGTCCAGTGTCTATATGCAATAGAGGAAAAGGAATCTTAGCTGGAAAGAATGCTTTGTAAGCCAGGTGCACCATTAATATGGAATCTTTACCACCTGAGAACATCAGTACTGGATTTTCAAATTGTGAAGCGACCTCTCGCATCACATAGATAGATTCTGATTCTAGAACTTTAAGGTGATTTATACTATAGTCCATTGAGTCCTTGTCTAGGTTAATGAAATTTTTGGGAGCACAAAATTAAACACTTTTGTGATAGATTCTTCAATACTCTGATTTTCTGTAAGTAATTCTAAATCAGGAGATTGAGGTGCTTCAAAAGGGGAATCTATACCCGTAAAACCCTTAATTTGTCCAGATCTGGCTTTGGCGTAAAGCCCTTTGACATCCCTTTGTTCGCAGATATGCAAAGGAGTGTTCACATATATTTCGATAAAATCTTCTTTTCCAATTATTTGTTTGGCAAGATTCCTGATTTCGTGAGTGGGGCTGACAAAGCTATTGACACATATTATACCAGCGTCTAAGAACAAACGACTGATTTCTGCTATTCTTCTTATGTTTTCTTGTCTGTCTTCGAGGCTAAAGCCCAGATTTTTATTTATCCCAGTTCGCGTATTATCTCCATCCAGTACTTGATTAAAAAAGCCTTTGTCAAATAACAATTTCTCTAGACCTTGTGCAATAGTACTTTTCCCAGATCCAGATAAACCTGTAAACCAAAACACTTTGGCCTTTTGATTGAGGTATTTCTCCTTGTCATTTCGCGTTAGAAGCTTGTCGAAGATTGGATGTATATTATTCATGGTACAAAAGTACTATGCTTTTGACTGTTTGTAATAATAGGATAGCTTAGGACTATTATCTGAATCCGTATATGTCTACTATTTTTTCAACTACGCGTTTGGCTTCTATAGCTGAATTACAGGATATTGATTGATTGTTTATAGCCTTTTGGATTTGGTAATATACCTGTTGGATGTTACCCAAATTGTTATTAACCGGAAGATCTGGGGTAACATCATCTTCGAGGCTGCAATATTCTATCCTGTCCATGTATTGACCTGCAATTTTTACCGTGCCTTTTGATCCAATGACAGTTAGTGTGCTTTCAAAGTTCTTTTCATAACAAGAAGTGGTGTATGAAAAAGTACCCATCCCTCCGTTCTCTAGCTTGAAATTAAATATGCCGGTATCTTCGAAGTCAATCATGCCAAGATGGTCATAGTTATTAAGGTGTGCATTGAGGATAGACATATCTCCACATAACCACAATATGGTATCTACATAGTGAGAGAATTGAGTAAATAAAGTGCCTCCATCTTTTTCTTGGGTTCCACGCCATTGAGAGGCTTTGTAATAGTCATTATTTCTATTCCAATAACAAGCGATGTTGACCAAATAAATGTCTCCTAATGTATCATTGATAAATAAAGATTTGAGCCATTGTGATACCGGAGAGTATCTGTTTTGCATGTTGCAGGATAATAATCTATTGTACTTTTTTGCTGAAGTGATCATGTTATTGGCGTCAGACGTATTGAGTGCCAAAGGTTTTTCGCAAAGGACATGCTTGCCACTTTCCAAAGCTTGAATGGAATGTGTTGAGTGTAAGGAATTAGGCGAACAAATTGTGACTAGATCAAGATCGAGAGCAAGGAAATCATCCAAAGATTGGTATGTAGGACAGTCAGGGTTACTTGTCCAATTGACATCGTACACGGCGACTAATTCCATGCCGTTAATCTTAGCTATTGCCGCCTGATGTTTTTTAGCAATATTGCCATAACCTATTAGACCTACCTTCATACACTGTTCACTTTGTTAGTTGCCGGCCATGATATCTTTGTAAGTTTTCTTCACAAAGAGATAAGCCACTGACATTATACCTCCTAATAGCCCGCCAAGTAAGAAATAATAAATCCTGCCCTTATTGACTGGGCGAAGTGGAAGTAAGGGTCTGTCTATAACTCTTATGTATTCAGATGTTCTCTCCTTAGAAATTGTGGCCAACTGATATTGTTTCTCTATTTCGCTATACATCGTACTCAACTTCAACTCATCACCTTTCATCCGCTTTAATTTGTAGGCATCTTTTTTTGTGATGAGGCCTCTGTTTTCATCTTCAAATTTTGCAATAGAGTACATGGTTGATTCTAAGGCATTTTTGATAGAATCATATTTAGATTTTATAATTACAAAATCTTTTTCTTGTTTCTCATTTGCGCTATCCAGATAAAATTCAGATAGATTATCAAATAATTTATTGACGGCTATTATGGATAATTCTGGATGGGGTGTGGTGACACTGAAATTCATGATGCCACTCAATTCAGAGTAATTAGAAGAAAAGATGCCTCCTGATTCGTTTACCAGAATGCCGTGCAAATTTTTGAGTGCTTTGTTCTCCTTTATGTTAAAATTTGGTAATGAGTCATTCGTAAATCTAAAGCCGGTTAAATCAAGTGAATCTTTACCCAGAAATGGAAGTTTTCTGGAACTATACCATAATTTTTTGTCTTCTAACTCCTGGATTAAGTGATTAGCTAACAAGTCATTGTTTCCTTCGAAATCAATTGAGCTAAATAGGGCTTTCTCAGAAATAATTCTTGCCTTAGACAATTCAATAATTTTATCCAGATTAGACTCACTACTACCACCTGGTAGACCAAACTGCCCTAACAAAGATGAAATCCCCCCAAGACCCCCTTGATCTTGTTCGCTTAGCATGAAATTAAGGTCAGCTCGATATAAGGAAGGCGTAGAAAATTTTGCAGCCATCAATATGAAAGCCATCAAAAAACCACATAAAGTGACGAACTTCCATGACTTCAGTAAGTAGATAATGTAGGACTTGATTTTCAGAATCAACTCCTTTAGCGTTATGTCTCCGTGTGTAGCGATATGCCAGAAAATATACTAGGGCTCAAGTTAATACAGATTCCTGTAATACCTCAGCCAAAGTACATTTTCCATTCTTTATGTTAACGTTTGACGTATAGACTTATCTTATGATTTCTACCTTACGAGTGTATTGATTATCCTCTCTTTACAGACATTAAGTATATTCATATAGACAAATCAGCAGTATTCATAATAGAAAATGAAGTATTACTCATCCGGTTGTAAATGACAAGTTGTTGTCATCTCCAAAGATTAGTTGCCTTCTTCTCACACTATCAGATGTCCAAGCAATTTTAAAGCGCTTGATTTTTGGATCCCTTTTCGTTTTGCATAATCCGTGACCTGATCTTCACTGAGTGTATTTATACCAAAGTATTTGCTTTCGGGATGGGCGAAATACCAACCACTCACAGCCGCTGCAGGGTACATAGCATAGGAATCCGTCAGACTAATTTGTAGTTTGTTTTGTACATCTAATAATCTGAATAGTTTTTCTTTTTCAGAGTGTTCGGGACAAGCAGGATAGCCTGGTGCTGGCCTGATGCCTTTATATTGCTCATTAATTAATGCCTGGTTGTCGAGTGATTCTTCAGTGGCATAACCCCAAAATTCTTTTCTAACTCTCTCGTGCAGGTGTTCAGCAAATGCTTCCGCTAATCTATCTGCCAAGGCCTTTAATAGAATGGCGGAGTAGTCGTCATGTGTATCTTGAAAATGTTTGACCCATTTTTCTATTCCCAATCCTGTGGTAACAGCAAAAGCACCTATATAGTCATTTGTCCCCACATCCTTTGGCACTATAAAATCAGAGAGTGACATATATTGACGACCATTAGCCTTCTTTACTTGCTGTCTCAATTGATTGAGAGTTAGAAATGGTTTGCCGGTATCATCTTTAAGGATGATATTGTCATTTTCTGTAGAATGTGCTGGGAATATCCCAAAAGCGCCATTTGCGGTCAGCCAGTTTTCATCTATAATACGACGCAACATACTCTGCGCATCGTTGTGAAGCTTTTTTGCTTCAGCACCTACATACTCATTGTCGAATATGGCAGGATACTTCCCTTTTAATTGCCAGCTGCTAAAGAAAGGTGTCCAATCGATGTAGTTAATCAGCGTTTCTATAGAGTAATCCGTGAAATATTTAATTCCAGTAAATTTTGGTATTGGCACAACAGTGTTTTTCCAATCGATTTGATATCTGTTGTCTCTGGCTTCAAGTATGCTTACCATCTCTTTCTTCCTAAGTCCAGAGGCTCTGTCTTCTCTGACTTTTTTGTAATTCGCTGTAATGCCAGATAGGTAATTTGTTTTTTGTTCTACATTCTCGGTAAGTAAGTTAGAAGCCACACCTACACTTTTGGAAGCGTCGAGCACATGGATGACCGGTCCTGAATACTCTGGTTCTATTTTCAGAGCAGTATGGGTTTTAGAAGTAGTCGCACCACCAATTAGTAATGGGATTTTGAGATTTTGTCGTTCCATTTCCTTCGCAACATCGACCATTTCGTCTAAGGATGGCGTGATCAATCCACTCAGCCCGATGATGTCTACTTTCTCTGACACAGCCGTAGATATAATCTTCTCGGCTGGGACCATGACACCTAGATCTACTATTTCATAGTTATTACAAGCCAGCACCACGCCAACGATATTCTTTCCAATATCGTGGACATCGCCTTTGACTGTTGCCATTAGTATTTTCCCTTTGCTGCCGCTAGTTGCGGAGTCTTTCTCAGCCTCTATAAATGGAGTAAGGTAGGCTACAGATTTTTTCATGACTCGAGCACTCTTTACAACTTGGGGTAGGAACATTTTTCCTTCTCCAAAGAGAGTACCAACTACATTCATCCCATCCATTAGAGGTCCTTCTATAACATGGAGGCTTTTGGGATGTTCCTTTCGGCATTCCTCCGTGTCTTCCACTATGTACTCAGTGATTCCTTTGACCAGGGAGTGGGTCAGACGTTCTTCTACTGGCCCTTCCCGCCAACTGAGATCACGAACCATTTTTCTACCACCTCCTTTTACCCGTTCGGCATAATCAGTGAGCTCTTCTGTGGCAGTAGGTTTTTTGTTGAAGAGTACATTTTCTACCAGCTTCAATAGCTCCTCGGGGATATCTTCATACACTTCTATGAGGCCTGCATTGACTATACCCATGTCCATGCCTGCTTTGATGGCATGATAAAGGAAAGCAGAATGCATCGCTTCTCTTACCGCATCATTACCTCGAAAAGAGAATGATATATTGCTGACACCTCCGCTAATCTTGGCTCCTGGACAGGCTTCCTTTATCTGTCTAGTCGCTTCAATAAAGTTGATGGCATATTCATTATGCTCTTCTATACCTGTGGCCACTGCAAAAACATTAGGGTCAAAGATGATGTCAGATGGTTTGAATTTCACCTCATTGACTAGTATTTGGTAAGCCCTTTTGCAGATATCTACTTTACGTTCGATAGTATCTGCTTGACCTTCTTCGTCAAACGCCATCACCACAGTGGCTGCACCAAATCGTCTTAGAATTTTAGCTTGTCTTACAAATTCTTCTTTCCCCTCCTTTAGAGAAATAGAATTGACGATGCATTTACCTTGTACGCATTTGAGCCCCTCTACTATGACATCGAACTTCGAGGAGTCTATCATTATGGGAAGCTTTGCGATATTTGGCTCTGACATGATCATATTGAGAAATTCTCGCATTTCTTTCTTAGAATCCAATAGACCTTCATCCATATTGACATCCAAAATTTGTGCACCTCCCTCTACTTGATGTTCTGCGACGCTAATCGCTTCTGCATAGTTGCCTTCTTTGATAAGTCTGGCAAATTTTCTAGAACCCGTAACATTGGTCCGCTCACCAATATTAATGAAGTTAATGTCTTCTCTCACAATCAGTGGCTCCAAGCCAGAGTACTGAGAATGCTTGGATGGTTGGGGCTTTGATCTGGGTTGGACACCTTGTACTCCAAGGGCCATTGCCTTTATGTGCTTAGGCGTAGTGCCACAGCATCCACCAACAACATTTACAAAATTACTTTGTGCATACTCCTTGATATATACAGCCATCTCTTCTGCGGTCTGCTCATATTCCCCCAGTTCATTTGGTAAGCCTGCATTGGGATAGGCGCTGATATGGCAATCGGCTATTGCGGATAAGTCTTTGAGATGGGGGCGCATCTCCTTTGATCCTAGGGCACAGTTGAGACCCACGCTAAATAGATTAGCATGAGATACAGAGATCCAAAAAGCTTCCACTGTCTGACCACTCAGGGTTCTGCCACTGTTATCTGTTATCGTTCCAGATATCATAACAGGCAACTTCTCTTTTCCGATATCATCGAAGTACTTATCTATAGCATAGAGAGCAGCTTTGCAGTTAAGCGTATCAAAGATTGTTTCTACAAGTAATATATCCACACCGCCTTCTACTAGCCCTTTAGTCTGTGTATAATATGCCTCTACCAAATCATCAAAGGTCACAGCTCTATACCCAGGATTATTGACATCAGGAGAGATAGAAGCTGTCTTACTAGTAGGCCCTAGTGCCCCTGCAACAAATCTGGGCTTGCTGGGATCTTTTGCAGTATACTCATCAGCGGCAGCCTTAGCAATCTTTGCTGCTTCAAGATTAATCTCATAAGCCAACTCTGACATTTCGTAATCTGCTTGTGAGATGGAAGTGCCGTTAAAAGTATTGGTCTCTATAATGTCTGATCCTGCATCCAAGTATTCCTTGTGAATAGCAGAGATGACATCGGGCCTAGTTATACAAAGTAGATCATTATTCCCTTTGACATCTATGTGAAAATCTTGGAATCGTTCACCTCTATAATCTTTCTCCGACAATTTGTAGCGTTGGATCATTGTGCCCATTGCTCCATCTAATACCAAGATTCTGTTCTTAATTACTTCGTGTATAGTCATATAAGTTGTAATTCGGTCCCATTGTATAACAGCAAAAAGTACTGCAGCCACTGGATTTAAAGTTTGAAAATGTACTTATTTGGAAAGAGGTGGGAAGATGCGAACTTCTTCACTTATCTATCTCGACCTATTTGGTTGAGCAGGAATTGGCACCATACTAGCGCTGGTTGCCAAGGATTCATAGGGCCTGTCCCTCCTCCTTTCTTTATAAGTTACGCTAAAATGAGGATTTTTCTGCCATATAATGTCATGTACAGGCTTATTAATAATTAATTATGATTGAATCTTTTTTGGGATAGGGTAGTTAGAAGGGTATAAAAACAGATGGATTTATGAAAAACTCTAAAAATGGACCTGCGAAGGTCAAAATTGATAGAGCCATCAATCCGCATGATGGTTCTCGCAGGCGACTCAAAACAGTCGAACACAAATCGAAGAAGCACTACTCTAGAAAAATCAAGCACAAGAGTGGTGCTTTTTCTTTTGGAATAGCCGCATAAAGACTACCCTAATAGTCTATATGATGGGTAGAGAAGTTATATCGAAAACCTGTTCCAAAATATAAGGTCCGAGTATCTCCTAGACTTTGATTGAGGTCATTTCTCAAGATGAAATCAACATCAAGATAAGCACCATGGAACAAGCGGAGACTAGAATTCACATGTAGCATACTAATGTCACTAACTAACCCTTGATTTTGCGTGATGCCAAAATTTGCAATTCGGGTAGCATCAGGCTTAATAAGGTTAGACCCATAATTTGCATCATCATCCCTACCTACCTTGGTCAGAATTAGTCTTGGTTCGATCTGCCAATTAGGGGTTATCTGATATTTCAACCTGATAATGGTCTCGGTGAAGTTTGCACCTAACGGATGGGCGAGAGGTTGAAAAGAATGGCTAAAGTTGGATACTGTTATATTAGGAAATTCTTCAGAGGCCACTCTATGGGAAAAAGTATATGGTCTGACTCTGTTATGTTCTAGTTGTATGTCAAGATGGTCTATGCCAAACATATTATAATACTTGACACCTCCCTGGAGTCCATATTTATTACCCCACCATTGTCGAGAAGAGAATATTTCACGGGCACTAAACTCGTCTAACATAATCTGACCATATAAAGAGACACCCTTGGCGGCATGCCATTTAAGATTTAGGCCCAACAATACATTGTCTGGACTATCTAATTGAAATTCTACAGTTCTGTAAAAAATAATAGGATTAAGATATTGTAGCTCAAAATTGTTCTCTCTTGCAAAAACTATTGACTCAAAGAATCCAAGTTCAAATTTTTTGGAAGGCTTAAATGAAAAATAGTGGGTAGCCATATACTTCTTAGGGAGAAGAATATCTCCGGAAGTAAATTTAGCTGAGGTTGTGGATAACTCAGCAAATATTGTCTGGTAGTGAATTTTCCAAACGTTGACATCAAATTTTAAAAAGAAATAATTAGGCCCTTCATCTCCTAATAATAAGGACCGCATGCCGTGACCAATAAAATGTCTGTCGTGGCCTAGTTCCAGTTTGGTATGTTTGGATACATTGATACCGAAATAGGCCGTTGCTCTAGCATAGTCAAACCCACTGAGGTTGTTGATCACTCTGCTTTGATATGTTTTGAAGTTGCCTTGACCACGGATTGTGCTAAATTCTTCTATGAATGGTTCTTGATAGTTAAAGAAGTTGGATTGATTTTCCATGAGCGCCGTATAGAAGTATAGCTTATTGTCAAGGCTACCATATAATTCTATTCCTCTACCATTGTGGAATATGATTTCGTCGGACTCACTTTCATAACCTAGTTTGATATTGAGTAGCGCATTCAATGTCAGACTAAAAGACTCCGTTTGAACCTGAAAAAGATGTGCTGGGTCCTTATAGAAGTATTTGAGTATACCCTTGTTATTCCTATAGTTATCAAAATCCTCCTGCGCTCTTTTTATTTTCTGAATGTCGTGTCTGTCTAGAGGAGTAATGCTCGCAGTGTCTAATGTGTTAGAGGAATTAAGTATATCTTCTCTTGCTATGCGCTTATACGCTAGATGTATATTATGATCAAGATGATAAATAACATCGAAGCGATCTATGTTTTGGGTAAACGGATGTGTTCTATTAAAAAATGAACTTTGGGACGTTGCTTGATTTTGGCTTGTGATCACCAAGAGACAAATCATTAATATCCAAGCAATGGGTTTTAGAATATTCAGATTCAAAATCAGAAAAGTTTTTCTTGATTAACTATAGCAGACAGAGTAATATAATCTATTTGCCATTGGGGCTCAATGGTATTGAGGATTGATGAATTTTTTCTGTTCATAATAAATTGAAGATGATGACAATCTTCACATTTTATTATATCGCTTGTAAGCATCACGAACTGATCGTCTGCAGTACTGTTGGCAAATAGAGGGATAGAGTTTCCTCCTGTTCGAACAAGATCAATATTAGCTTGCACTATATCAGAATCAGGCCATTTAAGGCGGATAGTAAGATACATGCTATCTGATGGAAATGGCGGTTTGAATTGGAGGTTGTCGTTAGTCTGACCTGGAGTGAGATTTAGTGTACCATCATTTAATGCTATACTCAAGTCTCCATCATTTGTTGACCAAAGAGAATCAAGCGCCCTGTCCTCAAAATCTTGTTTCCAAAGTGTTTCGTATTGAATCCTGTCTTTTCTCATTTCATACTCAAAATCAGAGAGTAATTTGAGGACTACTCCTGCCAAAATCAGGATTATAATCAGACCTATAATTTTGAAAAATTCTATAAATGACATTGGCTATTTAAAAATGTTAACATTTTATTCTTTTTCTCAATATATTACGAAGTCTAATATAATCACTTCTCGGAATCCCTGTTTTTGTATGAAAAACAAGGATATTTAGGATTCTTAATAAAATGACCTGACCTTGTCTGAAGAAAGTTTAGATATTATTGAACAATTGACGACAAACGACATTTGCCGGGTGTTAATAGGTCATTCAAACGACAATTTTTAATCTCTTTTATATGTGAGGCAACCACTTTAAGACTTGTCCCATATGTAGAGTGCAATTATTTTGATAGTTGAGTAAAGAAGAAAACAAACTAATTAATTTGTGTAAGCACGGGGTCAAGCCCGCGCAAGAGCAGTTGTATGCAAAATACAAGACGCATTGGTTCACTATCTGTCTTAGATATTTAAATAATCGAGAAGATGCGCTAGACGTTTTGCAGAATGCACTGATCAAGATTTACACAAAATTGGATCAATTTGATAGTTCTCTTGGACATTTCAAATCTTGGTCCTCTAGGATTGTAGTTAACGAATCCATCATGTTTCAAAGAAAGTATTGGAACAAGAATCAGGTTTCGGACTTTAATCCGGAGGTCATTGATGTGGAAGAGCCAAGTAAAGCTATATCAAATTTGACCATGCAAGAGTTAACTGAAGTAATTCAGGATTTGCCAGCTGGTTATAAGCTTGTATTTAACTTGTACGCTATAGATGGTTATAGCCACAAGGAAATTGCTAAAAAACTCAGCATTAGTGAGGGTACTTCAAAATCTCAACTATTTAAAGCTAAATCAATCCTCAAAAAGAAGCTTGCGGGCAGAATGACTGAGGGATTAAAAATGACCTTTTAGTAGTCCTATGAGAAAAGATAGTAATGAACAAACATTTGAATTTATACGAGATAAATTCGAATTAGAATCTGCAGAGAATCAAGGGTGGAATGATCCAGGTGATATGGTCTTTTTGAGTGCCATGGATACCATTGCGACTCAAGGCAGTAAACGAAGAGGTAGCCTATTACTTCCTATAATCGGCATAGTAAGTCTGCTTGCTGTAGTAACTACTGTTTGGTTTGCCACTAACCAATCGGACATAACCGGAGTTTCTGTAAATGATAATAATATTGCCACTAGTAAGGTTGAGTTATCTAATAAGCAGCATCTAACGGCTGAAGTCCATGAAGCTAATAAAATAACGGCTGGTGTAATCGCAAATGACAATATTAAGTTAAGCACTGAATCACCATCACATATTGAATCGCCATCACACACTGCGAATCAGTCTGATAGTCAATCAATAGCAGAGTTAGCTCAAAGTGGTGCATCCAACAACGAATCTTTAAAAGCAAATAGTAATGCAATACCAGTTAATACTTCGGTAGTATCCAACCCTATTAAAGTACGAGCGGGTCTGCCAACTGATTTGAATGAATCAAAGGATCTTGGATTAAAAAATATTACTCGAGAAGCGAATTCAATTGCTAAACTTGAGAATGAGATAGTAAGATATAAGCACTTAACAGCAGTAGACAAACTGACATCTTTGCCTATTTCAAATTTCTTGAATACAACTACACCGAATACACTAGTTGTCTTAGAACAACAAGTATATGTGCCAACAGTAATTAATAATGAAAGAGTTTTACCAGCGGCATCTATAGTACTTGGATTTAGAAATACTTTTACAACGATCAAAGCGGTAGATAGTCCATATCACGTAACACTTGAAGGTCAAAATCAATATAAGCATGGATTAGGCTTCAACATAGAATTTAGAAAACCGATTAGTCAAAAGTTTTCAATCTTGGCTTCAGCTGGATTTGATAGGATTTCTAGCCAGAGTGTAGCTTCATCTGTATTAGAGTTCAATGAGAACAATATAATAGGATCAACTTATGTAGATGATGTAGTGATACACAGTCCTATGGGTGCATTTACGCAAGAAATGAGTTTTGATATTGATTCTAGAAGTTCTGATGAAATCAATCATACGGTATGGATAGACCAATCAGCTTCTTTATACAATCTGAGTCTTGGTCTTAGTTACAATCTTTTGGAGACAGATGCAATCTTGTGGGATGCATCTATAAGTGGTGGTGCGAGCTACATTACCGAAATCCAAGGAACTTTCTTTTCGGAATACCAAATTGGTGGTGAAAAAGTAGGTGATAAAGACTGGTTTGATTCAAATAATTTCAGAAAAGCGCCTGTCTTTGCTTCTACTTCTTTGAATACTTCATTTACCTATAAGTTGACCGATAAGTTAGGTATACAAATCGGAGGTGGCTATCAGTTAGGATTAACTGATGTCAATAAAAACATACAGAATCAAGTCAATTCTCGTTCAAGAATATGGACTACCCAAGTAGGAATTAGAAGAACATTTTAAAAAAATAATTAAAAAAAAGAGATAAAGGAGTAGCATTCAGGCTACTCCCTTCATAAGATAACTTCCACCACACCACCTAAGTAAATGTCTTTTTTAGGACAGATTTGAATAGACCTAGAAAATTTTCTTATATGCAGGCAACCAAGCGGTTTATTTCTGCATATAACTCTAGTATTCTTTTTTTCCACCAAACTATTCTATCTATAATGAGCAGGATTACTACTTTATTTGGTGTTCTATCCTTTTTGTCGTTAATGGGGACAACCACTTTGGCGATGGATGACGGAGGGACTCCTTCTTCACTTACATTTGACCTTAATGAATGTACTTCATTTCGGTTCGACCAAACGAACATTGATTACTCTGAATTTACCGCGGCGGTAAATAATGGTTCTGATGTGTCTCTGTCTATAGTAGGAAACAACCTATACAGACGAAGCCCGGAACAAAATCCACATTCTTGTACACCAGGAATCAACGGAACAGAAGCAATGTGTATTAATTATGATCCCAATTGTAATTATAACCCTACTAATGATAGGGCTGTAAGATTTGAGGTGCAGGTAGCGCCTACCAATCCAGCGGGGGCTATTCTTTCAAATCTGTCATTTTACGAGATGGCGCCAGACTTTTTTGATTGGATTGATGGTCCTTCAGGACCAAACAATTATCCAACTATGTATGGTGTAAGAATCCTTAGAGACGGAAATGTGATCTATGAGCGAGCTGACAATACAACTAATAGAGCTTGGGCTTTGCAGGAATTTGATTTTTCGGGAAACCCAGATTTTTTAGTTACAGAAGCGACTGTTTTTAGCTTTGAGCTATTAGGTTATTGCCCAATTGGAAATGGGGCTTCTACCGCTGTATGGGACTTAGATCAGATATCGGTTACAGCTGTTTGTGCGCCTAATACTGGCGGATGTACTGCTAATGGAGGTACACTTACTGGTGGACCTTTCACCTTTAACTCAGTAGGAGATGGTGTGCCAGATAACATACCAGCAGGCTCTATCACCTCAACAGGTACTAGTGGACAGAACTTAGCATGGGTAGTGACAGATAGCCAAGGGTATATCTTAGGCTTACCGCCGATGCCAAGTGCAGTTAACTTTGATAACCCAGGAGCAGGCACTTGCTTGATCTGGAGACTAGCACATGATGGACCGATTACAGGAGCGGAGCTTGGTATGAATGCAAATAACATCCAAGGCTGCTTTAGCTTATCAAATCCAATAGAGGTTATAAGAAATAATGCGAGTGGATGTAATGCCAATGGTGGAGAGCTATTTGGCGGACCATTTATATTTGATTCAGTAGGAGATGGTGTTGCAGATAACATTCCAGCAGGAAGTATCACATCAGCGAATACAAATGGCCAGACTTTGGGCTGGGTAGTAACTGATGACCAAGGTTATATTCTAGGCTTACCTCCTATGCCAAGTGCTGTCAATTTTGATACACCGGGTGCAGGGACTTGCCTGGTATGGAGAATTGCCTATGATGGTCCTATCACAGGATTAGAAATGGGCATGAATGCGAATAACATCCAAGGCTGTTTCAGCTTATCTAATCCAATAGAAGTAATAAGAAATAATG
>CAZPUF010000011.1:0-30308 GCA_964589705.1 uncultured Saprospiraceae bacterium
TAAAAACTCAATCTCATGAAAAAAGCGTACAACGTTTACAAAGCTTATGAGGAAATTGGCATCACGGCAGCGTTGAGAAAAGCAACTCTATTGTTGGCTTTTGGTGTTTGTTTTTTCGGGTTTCAGTCTGAGACTGTAGCTCAAACTGTTTATTCTTTTAGTCAAACATCTCAAACTGGTACAGCAACTCCAGTTGCTTCGGCTGATGCATCTTTCCTGAAGGATATCACCTTCTCTAAAAACAACGAAGATGTAGTTCAGATTCTCAGAGAAGAGAAGAGGGAAGTACTTAATTCTAGGCCTACTGATGGCGAGGAGGAAGTAGAAGCTAATGCAAGAATTGCCTTCCTTGACCGTACTGCAATTGCTATTTCTCGTGACCAAGTTGCCGTGACAGAAGCCTTTGTCGATGGCCTACAGTTCATTGTGACTAAGTTTGGTGTAAGTCAGTTCTCTACAGGGATAGACTTTGAAGGTATAGTAGAGGAGTACGCAAGACTTGTAGATTAATTATTAATACGAATACGAAATCAAAAAAAAATTCGATTATACAAAACTCAATCTTATGAAAAAGATTTTTAATTTATTTACTCAACAAACAGCTCTTGCTTTCGCAATGCTACTGGTTGTGGGTGGATTATCGGCACAGTGTCCTGCTAATCAGGTCAATGTCGATGTCGACTACGCAACAGGTGCATTTGATGCTGAGAATGGCTGGGCATTATTTGATGCCACTGCTGGGCAAGTATTGGAATGTTATTCCACATTCACTACTGGTGATCAGGCTTCTAGTGTCTGTGTTCCTGCTGGGAATAACATCGAAGTATATGCTTGGGAGACTTTCGGTGACAACTGGAACGGTGCAACCTTATCTGTAACTGTCAATGAAGATGGAAGCGTCAATGGATGTATCCCTTCTATGGATGCTATCCTAGACATGGATGGTAACCCAGGTGGTGCCGATGGTAATGGTGTTTTCACTTGTGTAGTAGGAGGACCACTTCCTGCTAACGGTGCACTAGCAGCTACCTTTACTACTTCATGTGTTATTCCAGAGTGTATGATTGTCTGTGCAGACGATCAGCTTGTCATTGGTAATGCGCCAGGATTGTGTGCATCTAACCCAGTGGTATTAGGCGCACCTACTTTTGATCCTCCAGGATGTGGACTAGCATCTCCGGTGGATTTTGTGGATATAGCTGGACCATTAACGCCACACGTTCCTTTGGGACCTGGGCTGTTTGATAACCTAGACTGTACAGATTTCTCTGTAACGGTGCCTGCGTTACCTATGTGTACGCCGCCAACGTTAGATGTAGAGATTTGTTCTACAGGTGATCACGGATTCGGCCTAGAAGAGCCAATGATATTCATGGGTACTTGTGCAGCTCCAGGCGCTTTCTTAGGAAATCTCCCTACGCCAGGTGCTGACTGTTTAGAGACATGTGCAACATTTACAGTTAACACTGCGCCAATTATGGCTGGTGCTACTCTGAACTTCCACATGGCTGCAAATGCATTCATAGATCCGAATTTCTGTACTAACGGAAACGGTATACCGAGTGTAATTCAAGCAACAATATCTGTACCTACTAATTGCGTACTAGAACCACAAGTAACACTTTTAGATGGTAGCCCACTACCAGCTGATGGTGTTTACCCTGTTGGATGTACTAGAGTAATCACAAGAGCTACCGGTTCAGGAACTGGTTCTGGTGGTGATCCAATTAGTTGTACGACTGATATCATAGTATTAGATACAGAAGCACCAGTAATAGATGCTCCTGGAAACTTCACATTCAACCTACAAGGTGGAGAATGCTGTCAACTATATGACTTTGAAGTGTCAGGATCAGATAACTGTGCATTACCTCCAAATGGTATAGATTCAGTCACCCTTGGTGGTGTTTGTGATCCTGCTGAAGGATTAGCTGCTATCACTAATGTACAATGTGGAGCTGGAACTAATGGGTTAGGAATGGCACAGATAATGAATGTGACGCCAGGTACTATAATAACTCAAGCTTGTTATGTACAATCGACTGTATTGTTGCCAGCAAATGCTACAATAAATATATATCCGTTTATGGCAGGTGCACCTTTCCCTAATGCGATGGGAGGATTTACACCAATAGTGTCTACGACATTTATGCCAAATGCGGCTAATAACGGTGCAATGGCTTGCGTTGCGATTCCTCCAACTGTAGTACCTCCAGGGGTAACACAAGTTGTTGTTGAATATGTAGTTACAGGTGGTACTGAGATCTTATTAGCTGTTAATGCAGCTTGTGCAGATGGAACACCTAATCCTGGAGCAGATGGATTTATTTCATTCTGTGGTGGTATTGCGCCAGGTACACCGTTATCTGCGTTCCCATTTGGAGGTCTATCAACGTCTCTAATTACTCAAGGACCATCTGATCCAGTGCAAGCTGATCCTCCTGCAGGATTCTTCCCTGCGGATGCGACTGTAAATGCATTCCAACCAGGATCAGTTAATCTACCTGTAGGTACTCACTGTTTCTTCTATGAGTTAATAGATGGTGCAGCGTTTGTAACTGATTGTGATGGAAATATAGCTCCAGGAGCTGCTGCCAATAGAGGTACTGCTTCTTGGTGTATAACAGTTAACGATGTAGCTGACCCAGTAACATCATTGACTTGTAATGATAATTTGAATATATCTGTGGACGAGTTCTGCCAAGTATATCTTGCAGCAGACATGTTCCTAGAAGGTGGACCATATAGCTGTTTCTTTGATTGCTATGAGCTTTACGTATTTGATGAGCATGGTGTTCCTGCAGCGTCAGGCTGTGGAGATGCAGCAAGAAAGAGTCCAAATGGTGACTTCATCAATGGATTTATCGACTTTGGTGATGTTTCAGCTGACGACGTTAATGGTTGTACGTTGAGCTTACCTTGTGGTAACTATACTTACGAAATATTTGATGCTTGTAACAACAATAGCTGTTGGGGTAACTTCACTGTAGAGGACAAAATTGCTCCTTTAGTAGTTGCACCGGATGATGTAACAATAAACTGTACGCAGGATACTGCTCCTAGTGATAATGTAGATAACTCAGGTACAGCTACTGCTTCTGCACCGGCTAATTCAGTTTCTTGGGCTGATGGTACTACTGGTGCTGTAGGAAGTGCAACACTTTCTTTACCAGGTAATGTTCCAGGTGCTAGAATAACAAGCTTATCTGTAGAGATGCAAATGTCTCACAGTTGGATGGCAGATGTTGATGTCTTCTTAACTGCACCAGATGGTACTCAGATAACATTATTGGATGGAGCATGCGGGACTCAAGATAATGTAGATGCAGTATTTGATGATGTTAACGGAGGTCTTAATCCGTGTGGTGCATCATTTACTGCAGGTCCACATGAAAACTGTAATGGAGCTTGGATGACTGCTGCTACTGTTAACGGTACTATTCAAACAGATGACTTCGCTAACGGTGGAGCTGGTTTGACTCAATTTGTAGGTACACCAGTTGCAGGTGATTGGGTAATTGATTTCGTTGACAACGTTGGCGGTGACGGAGGATGTGTAGAAGGTTTGACAATCAATGCTACATTTGATGTTCCTACAACAGGAAGAGGAATGTTAGGTGCTGTTAAGTATGTAGATGAATTAGGAAATGTTGTAGATCCTGCAGATAATCCAGATGCAACAAGAGTTGCTTGTGATGATGATCTGACATGGACTGATGATATTAATGATGGTGACTGTGGTAACTCTACTATAGAGAGAACATGGATAGCTACTGATGAAAAAGGAAATACAGGTACAGCTGTACAGATAATTACAATAGAGCAGATTGGTGCTGATGCAGTTGGAACTGATTGGTTCTGGCCAGACACAGATGTGACTGACTCATGTGTTAATCCATCAGGAGAACCAGGTATAATATTGACTTGTGGTGCAGATTCTTCACCTATGGGTGTATATGAGTATCATAGAGCGGCTTATATGGCTTGTTTCCCTCCATCTGATCCAGATGATCTTGATCCAATGTATCTAGCTAACCTAACTAGGTTTGCTGTTACTAAAGCTTTCCCTTATACTTTGAATAGTCTAGGTGGAGCAGAGAGCTTTATAGATAATAATTGTAATCTAATTTTTGATTTCAATGATACTACACTTCCAGCTTGTGGAGGAGATTGCGCAGGAAATGAGAAAGTGCTTAGAGATTGGACTGTATTAGACTGGTGTTCTTCTGAATCATTTAGCTTCAGACAGATTATCAGCTCTACTGATAATGAAGGTCCTGTAGTTGATATGGAAACTGCGGCTGGAGTACAATCAAGTACGTCAATAGCAGTAAGTGTTGATCCTTGGGGATGTGTAGCTGAGTTTTCATTACCAGCACCTGAGCACCTTACTGATAATTGTTCTGATGAGATTACATATTCATTCTCTGGTCCAATAACTCCTTCTTTCGAAGGTGGTGTATGGGTTGTTAGAGGAGCACCTATCGGTATGCATACTTTCACAGTAACTGCTGTTGATTGTTGTGGTAACGCTGGTACAGGTACTGTAGAAGTTACTGTATCTGATAGTTCTCCACCAATTCCAGTAGTAACTAGAGATTTAGTAGTTGGATTAACATTCTCTCCAACAAATCCTTCTGGAGGAGCAGCTAAGTTATTTGCTACACAAGTAGATAATGGTTCTTTCGATGGTTGTGGTCCAGTAAAGACTGTAATCAGAAGATTGGATGAAAGAGATGAGGATACTGAGTGTATGAATAACCTTGGAAACAATGGTCATAACAACAACACGACGTTCAGTAACTTTGATAGAAATGCACCATTTAGCTTATTTGATACTGACGGTGGAGATTTCGTAACATTCTGTTGTGAAGACTTATTCTACGGAGACGGTGGAGATTCAGATGGAGATGGTGTAAATGATTATGTAAATATACCTGTTGAGTTAGGTGTATGGGATGATGCAAATATGGATGGAGTACCAGGAACACCTGGTGATAACTTCGCAATAACTTGGGCTAACGTAAGATTAGAGTCTAAGATTGTTCCAGTATTGAATTGCCCACCTAATGCTGCAGTTGAATGCTTCGAAGATGAGACATCTGATTTCGTTCTAGATAATATTTTAGGAAGAGCGACTGCAGTTTCTAACTGTGGAGTATTAGATGTAGAGTTCTCTGATGTATGTGGATATGATCAAAATGGTGATGGAGATCTTAATGATGTCTTCTTCATGGGTAGTGTTTCACCACCTGAGCCAAATGTTTCAGAAGAGTTTGACAAAGGATGCCACTTTGGACCAATCGTAAGAACATGGTCTATACCTGGTACTGATATCTCTTGTGAGCAGATAGTAATAGTAAGAGATCCAGAAACATTCTTCAATGGTAGCTACCACCCAACTGATGTTAATGGTAACTATCTTGATGATGATGAGAACCCATCAGTTACTTATCCTTTCCAAGGAAACGAAGTTGATAGCGATGATAATGGATTCTATGATTTCACTGAAGTTGACTTAGGTTGTTTAGATGATCTTGGAGACTTAGTGGCACAAACATCATGGATAACAGAGCACTGTAGTTTGATTACTGCAACTGCTACAGCTGATACATTAGAATTTGAAGGTCAAGCTTGTAGAAAGATTATTGCTGAAGTATGTGTTATTGACTGGTGCCAATTCGAGGCAAATGGAGATCCATTATTCGATGAAGAGACTGGAGATATGACAGCTGAAGGTCCAGGTACGTGGTGCTGGACTATAATTGGTAATCTTCTTGATGAAGATGCACCAACAGTTACAGCTGGTAATGCTTCATTCCCTGCTAACCCAGGTTCTGGAGGATCAGGTGGAGAGCCAACTGGATTAAACTGTGTAGGAAATGCAGCGATGTCTGCAGTAGGTACTGATATGGGAAGTTGCCCTAGCGAGTGGTTGAAGTGGGTAGTTCTTGTTGATATCAACAATGACTGGACATTTGACTTCGAGTGGAGTTCATTTATTGCAGATGATTCACCATTACCTGAGTTCTCAATAGATACTAACGGAAATGGAATTCCTGATGCTAGATTAGGAGAAGGATTCGATAATCTAAATGGAGTAGTTGCTACATCTCCTGGAGAAGAGCTTCAAATAATCATACCTGCAAGTATTGCAGCTGATTGTGGAGATACTCAGCATAGAGTAGAATGGACAGTATACGATGGTTGTGGTAACCTTGCTTCTACAACAAGTTACTTCACTGTTGAAGATCAGAAAGCACCGACACCGTTCTGTGTTAACCTAAGTACTGCATTAATGCAAGTACCACCAACTGGAGGCGAGCCAATGGTTGAGATTTGGGCGATAGACTTCGATAGAGGTAGCTTCGATAACTGTACAGGAGATGGAGACTTGAGATATAGTTTCGTTGATGATTTAACGACTGTTGAGAATGGAGGAACATTCATTCCAGAAAACAGAAGTAGTTTCATCAGATTCACTTGTGAAGATCTAGCTGGAGGTTCTAACCCACTATTGACATTACCAGTATATGTTTGGGATGGCTGTGGAAACAGAGATTTCTGTTTAGTTAACCTAAGACTTAGAGACGGTTCAGGAGAGTGTACTGGAACTGGAGGAACTGGTAGCTCAATTGCAGGTGAAGTGAGAACTGAAGCTGGTGAAATGATAGAGCAAGTTGAAGTAAGTAACTCTCTAATGCCTAATACTAATATGGGTGTAGAAGTGACTGACCAGACTGGACTTTACTTCTTCGATGATAATGAAGAAGGCTTAGACTACGAGATTACAGCTGAGAAGAATGATGATCACGAAAATGGTATTAATACTATTGATCTTATCTTAATACAGCAGCACATCTTGGGCTTAAGACCTCTTGAAAGTGCTTATCAGATGATAGCAGCAGATATCAATAATGATGGTAGAGTTAATTCTACTGATTTAGTTGAGCTCCGTAAACTAATCTTAGGTGTCTACACTGAGTTCCCTCAGAATAGTAGCTGGAGATTTGTAGATGCTGAGGCTACATTGGATATTGACAGTCCATGGAACTTTGATGAAGTAGTTGAAGTATACAACTTATCAACAAGTATGCTTAACGAAGACTTCATAGGAGTTAAGATTGGAGATGTTAACGGTACTGCTATAGCTAACGTAGATACAGGATCTACAGAGTTCAAATCTGGTGGTGTTATCGACCTAGAAGTACCAAGTGTACAGGTTGAAGCAGGTCAGACATTTGATGTAACTGTTAAGGCTTCAATTAATGACCTTTACGGTTACCAGTTCACATTAGCTACTCCAGGATTGGAGCTAGTAAATGTAGCTGCTGGAGAGCTTAACGTTACTGAAGCTAACTTCGGAGTATTTAATGAAGCTGTTACTACTAGTTGGAATACAACTAACGGTATCAGTACTTCAGGAGAGCTATTTACATTGACATTCAAGTCATCTGTATCTGGCAACGCTGCTGATATATTAAATGTAACGAGCGGTATAACTTCTGCTGAAGCATATGTTGGAACTGATCTTGATATCGTTGATATCGCAGTTAACAACACTGTATCAAGCAGCGACTATGCATTGTATGCTAACGAGCCGAATCCATTCAGCACTAAGACTGTAATTGGTTTCGACTTACCACAGGATGCAAATGCTACACTTACGGTATATGATGTAACTGGACAAGTGATTGCTACAAGAAAAGGTAGTTTCACTCAAGGGTACAACACAATAGAATTGAGTAAATCTGATTTAGGAGTTAGCGGAGTTCTACACTACACATTAAGTAGTGGTGACTTTACAGCGACTAAGAAGATGATTGTAATCGAATAGTACTAGAATAAAATCGGTTTTTGGGATGGCCTCTCTCCACTTGTGGAGGGGGGCTTTTTTCATTTACTAACTCACTTAGAGAGATGTTTAACATATTATAAAAATTATATATATAAAATACCACTAATATGTTTTCATAACACATTAGAATAAAACTACATTTGTCAAGTGATTATATTTCTCAGGATATAATTCACTACACCTACCTAGGAATACTAATAGATCCAGAAGAGTAAACTGATTTATGAGTAGCCTAAAAGCTACTCTCCCAGCAGTAAACATTAAAAAGGGATCTCATGAAGTATTTGAATCATTCAAATAGGAAAGCTATTTTCCTATCTATTATAGCTGTGATGTTTGTATGCGCAGTTCCTATGACCTTGTCATCTCAGACAAGTCCGTGTGCATTATCATGCACAGGTACAGTCCAAGTATCACTCAATTCAAGTTGTGATGCTGAAATTACGCCTAACATGATTCTTAGTGACAATGGAATATCATGCATGGATGGTAACTTTAGTGTAGTTGTTCATAATGCTATGGGCCCTATTTCTGGTGGTAATGTAGTTACCAATGAATATATGGGTCAGACACTACAAGTACTTGTAACAGATACTAACTCAGGGAATTTTTGTTGGGGAGATATAATAATAGAAGATAAGTTAGGTCCTACTATAACCAATTGTCCAATGGGGTTTGTTTCTTTGGACTGTGCTGATCTGAGCACTTTTGCTGGACCAGAGTTTACAGATAACTGCGATGGTATATTAACCCCAGTATTGCTTACAGAGGATGTTACTGCACCTTGTAATGCAGCATTCATAAGAGAAGTTACTAGAGTATATTCTGCTACTGATGCACTTGGAAATGTAGCTGCTAATACGTGTAATGTAACGATAAGACTTAGAAGATTTAATCCTAATAGAGTTCGTTTCCCAGATAGCTTACAAATTAGTTGTGATTTGGCGAATTCTTTTGATGCAAATGGAAATGGCAAAGTTGACGAAGGAGAACTCCCATCATCAGAATTTGGTGTTCCTTTTTATATAGTTATTTCACCTCTAACTGGTGTAAGAGATACTGTAGACTTGTTTCCAATACCGGATGTATTTTGCAATACCACTGTAACCTTAACTGATGTAGTTCTTCCTAGGATAGGATGTTCTCAGAAGGTGTTAAGAAGATTCAGAATAAATGAGTGGCATTGTCTAGGATCTACAGATACTACGTTCACTCAATTAATAGAGATACTGGATAATGATGGGCCAGAGGTGACTTGTATCCCGAATTTATCTTTCACTACAAATACATTGATTGCAGGACCAGGTGGTGACTATAGTAATTTTAGTTGTGGTGCAGATGTGCGAATTCCTTTGCCACAAGCGTCGGACAATTGTTCTGATGACCTAGAGTTCGACTTGTCATTCAATACAGGTTTTATTAATGATTATAAGGGGGAGAATATTGAACTTCCAATTGGAACAAATGTGATATTATTCACTGTCTCAGACGAATGTTTTAATTCTTCGACTTGTCATATAGCAATAGACATACAAGATAATACACCTCCTGTACCAATTTGTGATCAAAATTTAACGGTAAGTCTTACTAACGGAGGAACTGCAGCTGTGCAAGCAGCTTCTTTCGATGATGGCTCATATGACGATTGTAAGCTTAATTGCAAGTTGGTTAGAAGAATGGATGTAAGTAGTAGCTGCCCATGTAGGACTCCTGAGTTTTGCGATATGAATTTTATCGGGACAAGACAGGGAAGTTATTATTACTTATCTGATGATAAATTAAGCGCAACAATAGCAGCCAAAAGAGCAGAAGCTTACGGAGGTTCTTTGGTATTATTTGAAACACCAGAGGAGGAACAATGGGTTACTGCACAAGTCAGACAAACATTTAGTGATAGATATTGGACTGGTGTTGTCAGAGATGGTAGCTCTTTTAGATTTCCTGATCATACGTTAATTCCATTTGCTAATTGGATGCCAGGACAGCCATCACTTGGTGATGGAGAAGATTGTGTTATGGTAACACCTTCTAACCAATGGAACGATGCTTCTTGTTCAAGTGAACAAAGATTCGTTGTAGAGATCACAGATATATGCACATTTAGCAATACAGTTACTTTCTGCTGTGAGGATGCGGGTACTAACCAAATGGTTGCACTTAGAATCTTAGATGCATCTGGGAACTTTAATGACTGTATGATTAATATCAATGTCCAAGACAGATCTGCTCCAAGGTTAACTTGTCCACCAAATGAGACAGTTGAATGTGATCAAATTGTTGATGTTAATAATTTGTCAGTCTTTGGATCACTTGAAATAGGAGAAAGTTGTGGATCCAATATAAGAGAGACTATAACAGATGACCTTAACGAATGTGGGATAGGTACCATAACAAGATTGTACGAAGCAGTAACTAGTGATGAACCAAATGCATCAATTTTAGCGCACTGTAAGCAGATTTTAACTTTTGTAAACACGGATCCATTTCCAGCAGATGACATTGTCTGTCCAGAGCCAGAAATTTTTATAGATGGTTGTGATAGTCCAGATAATTTTGGACCAGATATTACAGGTGTGCCAATGTTTACTACAGGATCTTGTAATAGATTAGGTACTGATTTTGATGATCAGCTATTCACTTTCAATAATGATTCTGGTGATGCGTGTTTCAAAATATTGAGAACCTGGACAATTGCTGATTGGTGTAGAATAGATCCAGCAACAGGATTTTTCTTTGAAAAAACTTGTAACCAAGTTATCCAGATTTCAAATAGCGGAAGACCTATCATTTCTGGTGATCAAAAGATAAGCATTTGTACATTCGATGGTTGCGATACAGGAGATGTTTCCCTAGTAGTAAGAGGAGAGGATGATTGTACCTTACCAGAGAATCTAACTTGGAGATATGAAATATTTGTTGGTTCTATCTCAGGATTTCCTACTGTGTTATCCAACCCTGACATAAGAGTAGATGGCGAAGGTGATGTGATAGATGCAAGTGGTACTTATCCATTAGGTAATCATGTTATTAGATATACCCTTTTGGATGGATGTGGTAATACGACGATCAGTGAGCAAGAGTTTACGATAGCGAATTGCAAAGCACCTACAGTATATTGCCTTAATGGGGTGGCTGTAGATTTATCTGGAGTAGATGAGAATGGCGATGGTATAGATGATTTTGGTAGAGTAGAATTATGGGCTAATGATTTTGACGCTGGTAGTTTTCACCCTTGTGGATATCCTGTTACGCTTTCATTCTCAGCAGATGTCAATGATAGAAATATGGTATTTGATTGTACCACACGAGGACTCAGAGATATTAATATATGGGCTTCAGTAGTTACACCTACAGGAGAGTTAGTACAGACTTTCTGCAGCACTTTCATTGATATTCAGGATAATATGGGTCTATGCCAAGGACTAAGTGTTGCCATAGATGGAAGCATATTTACAGAAGAAGAAAAGACTGTTGAGCATGTAGAAGTCATGCTAGCAGGGACGCCTATGTTAGATATTACTGAAGCAGATGGAACTTATGCTTTTCCAAGTATGCCTGCTGGAGGTAATTATATTGTAGACCCATACAGCAATGTTAATCCAGAAAATGGCATTGACACTAGAGATCTTATTAGAATACAAAGACACATATTAGGACTTGAACAGTTAGATAGTCCATACAAATACATAGCAGCAGATATAGATCAGAGTAATTCTATTGATGGGACAGACTTAGTTGAGTTAAGAAAACTGATTCTAGGTTTATATAATGAGTTTCCGAATAATACCTCCTGGAGATTTATAGATAAGGAGTTTATTTTCTCTCCATCATTAGATCCATTGGCACAGCAATTTTCTGAGAACTATGAGATTCTAAATCTTGATAATGATAAAAACATAGATTTTATCGCGGTAAAAGTTGGTGATGTTGATGGCAGTGCCATTGTCAACCAACATGAACAAGGTAAGATATCAAATAATGGTTCTATAGATTTAGAACTTACCCCTAATGCTGCTGAATTTCAAGCGGGTGATGAGGTACTTCTACCAATAAGCATCGAAGGAGAGAATATATCTGGATTCCAGTTCGAATTGACTTTCGACAATTCAGTTATAGAAGTAACTGATGTAATCGGAAATGGCATTTCTGTTAATCCTTCCCATTTTAGAATCACGGGCAACTCAGTGTTAGTGAGTTGGAATGGAGCGACTAAAGATTTGTCAGGTATTGAAATACAAGCTATTGCTAAGAAGAATATTTCTAATGCAGCTGAACTAATTTCAATTGATTACGAAAGTTCATTACAACCAGCTATCTATGATGTGAATGAAGAATCGTTAGTTCCTTCTATTAAGACTATTTCAAACGAAATTCAAAATACTGATTGGATATCTAAGAATATTCCTAACCCCTTCTCTGATTTGACACAAATTACTTTAGTACTTGATAATAACAGTGCTGTCCAAATATCTATTACAGATATAAGTGGAAGAATCGTGTCATACGAGAAAAGAACTTTCAATGCAGGTACTCATACGTTAGATATTACATCTAATCAGTTAGGAGAAGCAGGAATTTACTACCTAAACGTTCAGACTGAAACTAAGACAGAAACCATCAAAATGGTTCTTGTTGACTAAGATATATTAAAGATTTACTGTTTTTGGGATGGGGCCCCTCTCCAAGTAGTTGGAGGGGGTCTTTTTTTTTGTATCTCCCAAACTACTCGATAATGAACCTATTAAGCTCAGAATGCATTGATAATGCTATGTCAAGAATCTTGTCTATAGATTATGGAATCAAGAAATGTGGTTTAGCCGTAACAGATCCATTACAGATAATAGTAAGTCCTCTTAAAACAGTAAAGACGTCATCACTTATTTCATATCTGAAAATATATTTCTCAGAAGAAAATGTAGGAAAAGTAGTTATGGGTATGCCTTCCAATATGGACGGCACGCCAACTTATCTTGTGGAGCACATCAATAAGTTTGTGGACAAACTAAAAAAAGAACATACTGATATAGAAGTGGATTTCCAGAATGAAAATTTCTCTTCGATGCAAGCAAAAGAAATTATTCTAAATAGTGGGCTTACAAAAAAACAAAGACAAGACAAATCAAGGCTTGATAAGATATCCGCAGTCATTATCTTGCAGCGCTATTTAAAACACATTTAATCCAGCACCATGATTCTTCCCATATATGCCTATGGACATCCAGTGTTAAAAAAGGTATGCCAAGAAATCACGTCAAAGCATGAAGGCTTAGATGAACTTTTGTCCAGCATGTGGGATACTATGTACCATGCTAAAGGCATTGGATTGGCGGCACCTCAAATAGGTAAGAGCATAAGGATATTTCTAGTAGACACCAAGCAGTTAGAGGATGAAGAGAAGGATTTAGTGGGCATCAAAAAATGCTTCATTAATGCAACAATTATAGAAGAGGATGGCGTAGAAGAATCTTTTGAAGAGGGTTGTCTGAGTATCCCAGATGTAAGAGGAGATGTAATGCGAAAGCCCAATATCAAAATTAGATATCAGGATGAAAAATTCGAAGAGCATGAAGAATCATATTCAGGTATCAATGCCCGTGTGATACAACATGAGTATGATCATATAGAAGGGAAACTATTTACAGAATTATTACAACCATTAAGAAAAAGAAGAGTTAAAAGAAGATTAGAGTCTATCAAAAAAGGCAATGTAGTAGCTGATTATCGAATGAGATTCGTGATCAAATAATATTATTTTCTTCCAAAATCTGCAGGAATTTCTCCCCATTCCTTTGTCTTCCATTTGATAATAGGTACTCTAAATTCATTCTCTTTCAACCAATTCAAAGCTCTGTCTACAGTCTGAAATAGTTTTTGATTAACTGCTGTACTTTCTAAAGTTGTTTTTAGCTTTTTATTTCTAACCCAAGCCATGGCAGTTTTGCTATCAGTGTAGATGATAATTTCATCTTTACCAGACTTTTGCAGAAATGCAAGTCCGTGAACTATTGCAAGAAATTCTCCAATATTATTGGTCCCATGTTTGAAAGGCCCAACTTTAAATATTTCCTGGCCTGTTTTAGTCACTACACCTCTATATTCCAAGTCACCAGGATTGCCGCTGCATGCAGCATCTACAGCTATGCTCCGCATATTGATATCGGCGTTAGTTAGTAAGCTTGCTTTATTTTTCGTTATTTCCCTGCCTATATAATTTGTGGATGAATCTTTAAAGGCAGCTTCAGCTTGAGATGCCGATTTGAACGCTTTGTATTTGGCATTGGGGAAACCCTTTATTTGAGCTTCACAATCCGCCCAACTGGTATAGATTCCAGGATTAACCCCCACCCATACCACATAATATTTATTTTTGCGCTTTGACATTATTCAAATTTATCATTTCTAATTAGTCTATTCCATGTTTATTGATACTCATGCTCATTTATATCTAGAACAATTTGATGATGATAGAAGTGATGTAATCCAAGCTGCTACAAATGCTGGAATAGGAAAGATTTTCTTGCCTAATATTGATAGTACTACTACTAACGCAATGCTTGCCACTTCTCAAGAATTTGATGGTATATGTTATCCAATGATGGGTCTACACCCTTGTTCTGTCAAAGAAAACTTTGCAGAAGAGATAAAACATATAGAGCTGCAATTAGCAGAAAGGCAGTTCTATGGCATAGGCGAGACTGGTATAGATCTGTATTGGGATAAGACTTACATTGAAGAACAGATTAAAGCCTTCGAAATACAAATTCAATTTGCAATAGATACTCAGCTTCCTATTATAATTCATTCTAGAGATTCCTTGGATATAACCATCCAATTAATAAAGAAAAATCAAAAGGGAAATCTGAAAGGTGTGTTCCATTGTTTCAATGGTACAATTGAACAATGTAAGCAGATTCAGGATACTGGATTTAAAATGGGTCTTGGAGGGGTAGTCACCTATAAGAAAGCAAATCTAGGTTCAATGATAGAGCAGATGTCAGCTGAAAACATAGTTCTAGAAACTGATGCCCCATATCTTAGTCCAACTCCCTTTCGAGGTAAGCGTAATGAGAGTCAGCGAATTGTTACCATAGCAGAAAAAGTAGCTGAATTCAGATCAATGAATTTAGAGGCCATAGAAAAACTTACAACTGACAACGCTAAAAAACTATTTGCAATATAGCTTAGGTAGCACTTTAAGACCTACCTTTACAGCGTAGGAGAATTGGCCGAGTGGCTTAAGGCGCACGCTTGGAAAGCGTGTATACTCCAAAAGGGTATCGGGGGTTCGAATCCCTCATTCTCCGCTCTACTACTTTAGAATCAAATATTCTATTACTTCTTAGCCCATATAACTTATATACCACGACATTATTGGATTTACCTAGAATGGGGATTTAGGCATAAGAGAGTATGTCTACTTAATGATCTTGTGGATATTGGGATTCGAATTGAAAGTGTTAAACCTTAGTTGTCAATGCTGTATAAATATTGATTTATTACATATGAAATATGCACCATAAAGCTGACAATATTCATCTTGTATATAAACCAAATTAAAAGAATGTATTAGTCAGATTTAGGCGAACTAAAATTTGATAAGTAATGCCACCATTGCTGACAAATATTTCTATTTTAGACCCTTATTATCTGATTAATCGGACTTACAATTTAAAAGAAAAGAAGAAATCATGCGAAAAATCGTTCTTAGTTGCCTACTAATCACAGGTGTTTGTTTTTTTGGATTTGCAGATTTAGCTGCACAAGACTCTGGTGACGGAGGCGGAATTTTCCAAGTTTTGAAGGAAAAGTTTATTGAAGGGGATTGGAAGTTCATGAGTTTAGTACTTGTGACTTTAATCTTGGGTTTAGCTTTTTGTATTGAAAGAATCATAACGCTTAATATAGCTACAACAAACACATCCAAGTTACTTAGCAAAATAGATTCTCGTCTAGCCGATGGAGATTTAGAAGGTGCTAAAGAAGTTGCTCGTTCTACATCTGGACCAACTGCTAGTGTCCTTTATGAAGGATTGCGAAATGCACATAATGGCCCTGAGGCAGTTGAAAAGGCGATTGTTTCTTATGGTTCTGTACAAATGGGACTACTGGAAAAAGGACTAGTCTGGATTTCACTTTTTATTGCAATTGCGCCGATGCTTGGATTTATGGGTACCGTTATAGGTATGATTCAAGCCTTTGATAGAATTGAGGCGGTTGGTGATCTTTCTCCATCAGTCGTTGCAGGGGGTATCAAAGTTGCCTTATTGACAACAGTATTTGGTTTGATAGCGGCTATTATACTCCAGATTTTCTATAATTATATTGTCTCTAAGATTGATGGCATCGTTAATAAGATGGAAGAATCATCTATTGGACTAGTAGATGTAATGGCTAGAAATGGCGTATTTAAGTAACTCTGAGATTATAGAATTAATATGTATAAATTATTAACAAGTAGAGGTCAACTATTTGCTATCCTTTTAGGAGCTTTGGCTTCTATTATAGCAATTGGTTCCATAATTTCTGGTGTAAAATCTAAATACAGCATATCAGAAGACCTTAATTATATCCTCAAGAATAATGCTGATGCTACTTTTGATTTCTTTAATCCAGCAATCACAATTACAGTCTCATTAGTCATTATTGCAGCAATTGCCGTTGCGCTTTTCATAATTGTTAATCTCTTTATGGATCTCAAGGGCTCAGGTAAGATATTGTTTGCATTCTTGGTAATTGGATTACTCTTCTTGATCTTCTATTCTACTTCAGATATAGAGACTTCAGGTAGAATAGCAACACTGTCAGAAAAATTTAGCGTAGGCGATGGTGCCTCTAAGTTGATAAGTGGGGGTGTTAAAACAGCTGTTACAAGTATTGCATTAGCTTTTGGTGCAGCTGTAATAATGGAGATTATGAATTTGTTTAAGTAGCCTAAAAATTCATAACTATGCCTAAGAAAAAAACAAGAGAAGCTCCTGAAGTTAATGCAGGGTCAATGGCAGATATAGCATTCTTGCTCCTGATTTTCTTTTTGGTAACTACAACGATAGATGTAGATAAAGGGGTGTTGGTAAAACTACCACCTTGGTCTGAAGAAGAGCCAGAGACATTAAATATGAAAACCAGGAATGTATACTCAGTTCTGGTAAATGCAGATGACCAGTTACTGGTTAGAGGTGAGCCTCAAAGTGTAAAAACGCTTCGAGCCAATGCAAAAGAATTTATAATGAACCCTAACCGTAGGGATGATATGGCAGAGAATCCTAAAAAAGCCATCATCTCTATTAAGAATGATCGAGGGACTAGTTATAAGACCTACCTCGAAGTCTACAATGAACTCAAAGCTGCATATAATGAGCTAAGGGAAGAAGCAGCAAATAGACAATATGGAAAGAGTTTTGAATTCCTTCCTAAGGACGTACAGAAAAAAATCAGATCGGAAATTCCATTGGTTATTTCTGAAGCTGAACCTACAAATTTTGGAGAAGAAAATTAATAAGAGAAAAGATGAGTAAATTTTCAAAAAAAAGAGGAAACTCTACGCCGGAAGTATCTACAGCATCACTTCCTGATATCATATTCATGCTTCTCTTCTTTTTCATGGTAGTAACCGTTCTTAGAGATGCAGAACTAAAAGTGAACAACAATGTTCCTTATGCCACCGAACTAACTAAGCTTGAGAAAAAATCTTTAGTAAACTATATTTATATAGGAAAACCTGTAAAAAAGTATCAAGCACAATATGGAACTAAACCTGCTATTCAATTAGGAGACAAATTTTCTACTATTGGAGATATTCCACTTTTTTTAGAAAAACATAAGAGCACATTGCCTGAAAAACAAAGACCTGGTATCAATTCCTCACTAAGAGTGGATGGAGATGTTACCATGGGTATAGTAACAGATGTAAAACAGAAGCTGAGAAAATCTGGTCAACTGAAAGTAAACTATTCGGCGAAGAAGAGGCCAGAATAGATAGACCAACATGAATAAAAGAAAGGGAAAGCATTATATGTTTTCCCTTTTTTTATTTCTAATTCTTTGAAGATAGGAGATTAACGAAGTCTGTCCATGGACTTAACTAACTTTTCATCTTTCCCAATAAAGATAATAGCAGCTATCGCTAATATGAGAGAGATGAAAGGAATGCCAATCCCACCTCCCAAATTTGCACTTTGACCTGAATTGGAGAAAAGGTAATAACCAAATCCCCCTAATGCCAATCCACAGATTGCAGCCAACCAGGTAATAGATTTCTGTAGATTCCTATTTTTAAATAGAAATATTGCGATAAAGCTGATTAACCCTCCAGCAACTGCAAGACCAAGTAGAACGGTATGGTCTTGTATTGTAAGGACACCATCTTGATAATATCCTGATTTGTCTTTAGAAGTTGCAAAAGGTAATGCAAATAAACTCCAAAATCCTCCTGATGCAAGAAGTAGGAAAATTGATTGTATACGTTGTACCATTGAGTAAAGTTATCTTGCAAATGTATTTATTTGTTACTATTAGTTCCAAATCATCAACCTTATGCTAAGCTATTGGGAAAAACAAAATTGGCAAGCACATGCTGACTATACTATTATTGGAGCTGGAATCGTAGGTCTTTTTTCAGCATTCTTCCTTAAAAAAGCACTTCCAAAAGCTAAAATTACTGTCATAGAAAGAGGTGTCCAACCCTATGGAGCCAGCACTAAAAATGCCGGATTTGCTTGTTATGGTACAGCAGGCGAAATTTTGGATGATATGAAATCAATGAATAATGATGAGATAATCGATACTGTAAAGTTAAGATGGAATGGTCTTCAAATATTAAAAAAGACCCTAACGAGTCAAGATATCGATTTGAAAACATATGGTGGTTATGAAGTATTTCAGTCATTAGAAGACTTTGAAATATGTGCTGATCAACTAGTGAGGGTAAATAACTTATTGCAATCTGCCACAGGGCTTTCTCAAACCTTAAAAATTAAGGAGAAGTCTATTGGCCAATTATATCATAAGAGTCTATATAATCCGATGGAAGCTCAACTGAATCCAGTAAAATTATCTGGTGAAATGGTTAGGCATTGCAGAAAGTTGGGTGTTGATTTCTTATTTGGAGTAGAAGTTGAGCATATAGTTCCAGAAGCTAAAAGAGTAATTATTAAATGTAAAAATAGTCCTAGTCTAGACACCCATCATGCGATACTTGCTACAAATGCCTTTACATCTGAGCTTTATCAGGGCTTAGACCTTGTGCCTTCAAGAAATCAAGTCTTAATCTCAGATCCAATTAAGGAATTTACTTTAAAGGGAACGTACCATATGGATAGAGGTTATGTGTATTTTAGAAATGTTGGTAACCGATTGCTTATAGGAGGAGCACGAAATATTGATAGCAAAGAAGAAACTACTTCAGAACTAGGTTCCAATCCAAAAATTATTGAGCACCTCAACCAATTAGCTACAAAAGTAATAGGTGTTACATCGTTTAACATGTCTCATTCTTGGAGCGGTATCATAGCCACTGGGCAAAGCAAACAGCCTATAATAAAACAAGTTTCAGACAAAATAACATTGGCTGTCAGATTAGGAGGAATGGGTGTAGCTACTGGTGCAGCCGTAGCAAGAGAAGTTGTAAATATGATTACGTCTTAAAGACATAATCATATTAAATAAATCGATTATTAGTAGAAAAAAAATATAATTTTTACCCTCGGCTGAATCTTCTAAAGGTGTAAAGTGAATTACATTTGTCACACAAGATTCTTTCCCGCTTCTTGTATTCCCCCTTCTGATATTCTGAACACCTCCTTGCCATAAGTATGGTAAGGAACTCATTACTCATTTTATTAACCAAAACTTTATCCCATGGTGTATACCGATTTGATGGGTAAGGTCAGCATATTGTCCAGATGGATAATATGTTGCTCTTTCCTTATCCTAAATCTAGGAAACCAACTTTATGCGCAGACACTTGTCTGTGATGGCCAGATTAACGTGTCTTTAGGGGAAGACTGTGATGCTGGTTCTCAAATTACCCCAGAAATGATTTTGCAAGGTACGATTGGCAGTAATTGCGATTTCGAAATTCTTCTTGCTGGACAGGGTCATAATGATTCTTCGAATGCAGCTGCAGGAAGGTGTTATGCAGAACTTTTCACTCCAGGTCTTTACACAGTAACAATTACTAATGGCGTCAATAGCTGTTGGGGAGAAATTGTTGCCGAAGACAAATTAGGACCTCGTATAGAGTGTTCTTGTTCTGATCCTGCTAATCCATGCGAATTACCTGCAATTTGTTCTGGAATTGACCTTAGTTCTGTTATACCTCCAGTTGCAACAGATTGTGATGGTATTGCTTCTTCTAATTTTTCTGACCGTATGACTGGTGGGGACTGTGGCGAAAGCACTATGCTCACTAGAATTTGGAGCTTCGTAGATAATAGAGGCAATGTATCTAGATGCGTTCAGTATTTTGAGGCACCTCCTTTTGAGTTTCAATTGAATCCCGATGGAACGTTTGTAGACGGACCTTTTGACAATGCTGGATTAGAATGTCCAGAAGAAGAGGTTAATTTACCTTGTGGCGCTGGGACAAGTCCGGATGAGGTTTTCGAATACTTCTATAACCAGTTTCGAGTGTTATTTCCTCCGCAGAGCGATCCTATAAGTGAGGAGTACCTACTTAATAACCAAATATTTGCAGTAAGACATGCTTATCCGTATCTCGTATCATTAGATGATATGGATCTATTATCTGCTGTGTCTATTATAAATGGATCTGCATGTAATTTATTTGCAACATTCAATGATACACCTCTGGGCATTTGTAATAGCGACCCAGCTTGTACAGGTAACACGAAAGTGGTCAGAGAGTGGCAGATATTTGATTGGTGTAGCCCTTCTACAGAACCTTTTATTTGTAGACAAGTCATAGTAGCTCAAGATGTAGATGCGCCTGAGATTGGAGTAACAGATGTCAATGCATCAGTTGATCCTTGGGGATGTAGTGCTACAGTATTTTTTCCAAAACCACTCCGACTAACAGATGACTGTAGTCCAACAGTGGCCCTCAATTATATTGTTTCCACAGGTTCTGGTACAATGGACTTATATGGTGCAGCAACTGGTAGTGGTACAGGGTTGCAAGGTATAACTATGGGTTTTGACCCTGATAGAGGTTACTTTGCGTCCAACGTGCCAGTAGGAGAACATGAGTTTTTCTATAATGCATGGGACTGTTGTGAGAACATAGCATCTGAGCCTGTTACAGTTACTGTGTCGGATGTGACGCCACCTGTAGCTATAACTAAACAAGATGTTGTCATCTCGCTGATACCTAATCCAGGTGATCCTAATGTGCCAGGTGTAACCAAAATATTTGCAGAAAGCATAGATAATGGTTCATTCGATGGATGTGGTAGAGTAAAATTAGAAATCAGGAGAGAGAATGATTCATGTGGTTTTGTAGGAAATACCACTTATAATAATGATGGACATTCTTTTGATGACGAAATGGACACTGATAATGGTGCTTTCGTACAATTCTGCTGTAGCGACTTAGATGAATTTGGTATCGATGCAAATGGCGATGGTATCAATGACTATGCTCAACTACAGGTATGGTTAAGAGTTTGGGATGACGGAGATGGTGATGGCATCTTTGGGTCACCAGGTGATAACTTCAGTGAAGTATGGTCATATGTAAGACTTGAAGATAAATCAAGAGCTACAATCCTTTGTCCTGGAGATATCACAATAGACTGTGATGGTGATCCATTTGCAGCAAATATGGATAGAGCTCAAGCAATTAATTCTTGTGGTACACTCGAGGTTGGAAGCATAGATATCACTAATGATTTGACAAGATGTAATTCAGGGACTATTGAAAGACAATGGTTTGTAGTTGGAGAAGAATCTGTCAACTGTATTCAGCGTGTAACTATGCTTGGAGCAGAACAAATGGATATCGAAGTGACATTCCCTAGAGATACAGTAATAACATGTACTGAGATACTGATGGAAGAGCCAACAATTATCGCAGGACCGTGTGATGATATTGCTGTAAATGTGGAAAGAGACACATTCTTCTTCACTGATGGCGCTTGCTTTAAAGTACTCAATTACTGGACTGTTATTAACTGGTGTGAGTACGAACCTAATGACCCTCTTTCTGATGGTATATGGTCTCAAGTACAAGTCGTGCGAATCATAGATGAAACGGCACCGACTATAACTTGTAGTAGTGAAGCGCTTCCAGTGGGAGCTGATTGTCAAGGTCCGGTGACTTTGAGCGCTGTCGCTACGGATGATGGTATATGTTCTTCTAATAGATTGACTTGGACTGCACAGGTAGATTTATTTGGAGATAAGAATATAGATTTTAATTTCTCGAGTACAATTAATCCTTCAAGTCCATTCTATATCCCGGCAACTAGGCCAGGAGAAGAAGTAACAATAACATTGCCTGAAGGAGTACCTGGAAGCACGGCGCAACATAGTGTATTATGGAGAGTATCTGATGGATGCGGAAACATAGCTACTTGCGAGACGTTCTTCACTGTAGTCGATAACGTTCCCCCTACACCATACTGTGTTAACCTAAGTAGTGCACTTACTGCTGAAGGTACTGTTGAACTTTGGGCCTGTGACTTCAATCTTGGAGCAGAAGATAATTGTACACCAGTTAATGATTTGAGATATACTTTCTCGGCTATACCACCGGAGGAAGATCCTGATTTCAGTTCTATTGACAATTGTTCTTCAAGAACATTTAGTTGTGATGATTTACTTAACCCTGCAGGTTCTTTAGTATCACTCAATGTTTATGTATATGATAGTAATGGAAACTCAGATTTCTGTACAGTATTCTTGACATTAGTGGATAATAGTATGGTATGTAGAGACACATTTGGTACTCGTGCAATATCTGGAGATATAGCGACAGAAGAAGGTAGGATGATAGAGGATGTCGAAGTACAAATTGTAAGTAATCAGCCTCTGTACCCATCCCAAGATATGACAGATGAAACTGGTAGATATGAATTTGCTAATAATCCTATTTCTTATGATTATCAAATTAGCAATTCGAAAAATGATGATTATGCTAATGGTGTAAATACCATTGACTTAATCAGAATTCAGAGACATATACTTGGATTGCAACCACTAGATAGTCCTTATAAGCGAATTGCCGCAGATATCAATAATGACCAAAAAATCAATAGTGTAGATCTTGTAGAACTTAGAAAACTTGTCCTAGGTATCTATACAGAATTACCTCAGAATGATAGTTGGAGATTTGTTGACTCTGAGCAGAATATGTCACTGGACTTGCCATGGCCACTTAATGAAATTAGGGCAATATTTGGGCTAGATCAAGATGAGATTAATCAGGACTTTGTTGGTGTGAAGATTGGGGATGTAGATAATTCAGCTATTCCAAATAATGGAATAGGGAAGGTAGTATTACCTAATGATGGATTAGCCTTAGATTTTGAAGACGTTTCTTACAAGGAAGGTGAGACAGTTGGGATGACACTTAAGTCAGCGGACTTAGCTAACCTGTCAGGAATTCAGTTTACTTTATTTAGCGAAGGACTTGAGGTCGTCGATGTGACTTCAAATGGTATTGAAATATTTGAGCATAACTTTGCTACTTTATCATCCAATAGAACTACTTTCTCTTGGAATGATATTAATTCCAGAAGTGAAGAAGAACTATTTACTATTCACTTCAAAGCAAAGAAGGATGGTACACTCAGTGAAAGTGTATCTATCAACTCAGATATTACACCTGCTCAAGCTTATGTAGGTGACAACTTAGATATCATCCCCGTCACATTAACCGGCCGAAATAATTCTGAACAAGAATTTGTATTATATCAAAATACACCTAACCCTTTCAATAACGCTACAGATATAGCATTTTATCTACCAACTACAACTACTGCGACTTTAACCGTATTAGATGTAACTGGAAAAGTACTATATACTCAAAGTGGTGAATATGGTAAAGGATTGAATAATGTAATCATTGATATAAACCAACTGAATGTTGGCGGAGTTTTATACTACAAGTTAGAAACTAGTTATCAATCAGATACTAAGAAAATGATCGTTCTGAAATAATCTTCAGACTTTCTACGAATCAGTTATTAGGCTGACCTATTTAATAGGTCAGCCTTTTTTTATGACGCCTAATCTACGCTAGAAATATATTGCTTGATGATTGCATATTTGTACGATTGTCTACAACTTCGTATTCAATATTGATTATGAAATACTACTGTCGATTTTTTCTAATTGTGTCACTTGTTTTTTTGGGGAGTTGTAAGTCTAAGAAGATTAGTGGAGAACATTCTCCTTACTCTTTTGAGTTCGTCTCTACCAACTCTATTGTAGAATTGTCGGATCAGGCTATAGCGTCAAATAAGCTAATTTTTCTAGATGTATATGCTGATTGGTGCTTGCCTTGTAAAGTAATGGATGAAGAGGTCTTTGTTGATAGAAAATTAGGCGATTTTTATAATGCCCATTTTATCTCCTACAAGGCGGACTCAGAGAATGGAGTAGGAGGTGAGATCGCTAATCTTTTTAATGTCAGAGGATTACCTACACTTTTATTCTTAGATCAAAAAGGAAACTTACTTTTAGAAAATGAAGGGTCTGTTGGGGTGAGAAGAATGTATGAATTGGCAGATGAAGCTATAGCAATAAGGAATGAAAATATTGGTGAATAGCTTTTACAGAGAATAATTAAATTCAAATAGAAGTGTTCAAAGAAGAAAAAAAGCCGCTGAAATGATTCAGCGACTTTCAATTCTAAAATTTACGGCTTAGCATCCTTCGCTACCTTAGCAAAATCACCAGCTTTGACATACACCATTTTGTTATGATCTATGTGCTTTTTCATTGCCATATTCACATCTTTCAATGAAAGGCCTCTTATTTTATCTTCTAATTCTTGCGACCACTCCATTTTTCTATCTAAAATAAGATTGGAGCCTAATTGTCCTGTGAGTCTTCTATCCTGTGATCTAGAAACATTCTGAGATTGCAACCAACCATTTCTTGCAGCATCTAATTCCTCCTGTGTAAAACCATCTTTCATTACTTTCTCTATTTCCTCCTTAAAGGCCTCTTGCACTTTGAAAGTATTTTCTGGAGCAGAGATGGCATAAGCACCAAAGCTGCCGCTATCATCTTGTGAGCTAGCATTAAACCATGATCCAACACCATAGCTAAGTCCTTCTTCTTGTCTAATCCTAGTTGCCAAACGGGAATTAAGGAATCCTCCTCCTAGAATATAATTACCTATCATCAGTGAAGCATAATCCTCATGTTCGTCATTGACTTGCAAAGGCATTCCAGCGAAGAACATAGAGTTTGATTTGTCTGGTGTTTCTATCTTTTCGTCGGCAGGCTTTACAGCAACATATGGATCGGCAATTCTTTTATAATCCATATTATTTGTCCAGTCGCCGAATAGCATTTTTGATTTAGCCATAATCTTATCTTCATCAAAATCTCCTACCACGGTTAATGTTCCATTTTGCCCACCATAGAATGTTTTGTGAAAATCAATGACATCTTCTAGAGTCAAGTCCTTCATCTCACTTATCCGCTCTTCTAACGTAGGTACATACCTGATGTTAGTTTTTGGATATGGCGACAATAACCTGCTGAATGCATTATTGGCTAGTCCTTGTGGGTCAGACAAACTTTCTTCGCTGAAGGCCAATTGCTCTTCTTTTAATTTGTTGAATTCTTCTTCAGACATACTTGGGTTCATAAGCATATCATTAGCTAGTTCCATGGTAGCTTCTAGATTCTCGCGAGTAGTTTCGATGTTAACCGTCGCTCCATAGACACCTCCAAATATACTTACACGTGCCTTTAAGGCATCCAACTTGTCTTGTACCTGTTGTCTGTCCATATCTGCAGTCCCTTTATCTAGCATCATAGCTGCAAATCTTGCAGCACTACTTTTGCCATAAAGGGTTTTTTCATCACCATATCTGATTCGCAACATAGCTCTTACAGCATCACCTCTATTTTCTTTACTGAGCAAAGCATATTCTAGTCCGTTAGGAAATGTGCCTGTTGTGGTTCTGCTGTCAATGTTTGCAGGTGACGGATCAAACTCTTCTCCCATACTGATTTCTTCCTTACCCTTATAATTTGCAACCAACGCAGCTACATTTGGCGCATTTGGAATTTCAGCTCTTTGTGGCTCATCATCAGGGATAAATACACCTATAGTCCTATTAGAAGGAATAAAGTATTTCTTAGCAGCTGCAACAACGCCATCCTTGGTTACACTTTCTACTCTATCACGTAACAAAAAGAATAATCTCCAGTCACCCGCGGCTATAGATTCACTCATGCTAAGTCCAACCCGATCACTAGCGTTATATGCCAGTTCCCAATTTTTTAGAATTCTTGACTTCGCTCTGTCTACTTCCTCCTGTGTTGGAGGGTTGGCTGTTAGTTTGTCCAAAGTGGCTAACATTTTCTCTTTTGCATCGTCTAAGCTATTGTCCTTTCGAACATCTGCATTCAAATAAATAAATCCACCTTCTTTCAGGCCTGGTGCAAAACCCCACTGTGAGGAAGCTAACTTGGACTCTACTAACTCTTTATATAGTCTACCACTTGGTTCGCCAGTTAATAATTCTTCTATCACAGATATTGAGGCAAAATCTGAATGGGAGCCAGGAGGTGTATGGTAGACAACTGCAATAGACTGCACATCACCAACCCTCTTAAGAGATATTAATTTTTCTCCATCTTGAGTCGGTTCTTTGGTATAGGTTGGAATTAAAACTCTTTCTGGCCTTGGAATGGCTCCAAAGTGAGTTTTTATTAACCCCAATGTTTTTGTAACATCAATCTTACCTGCAACAGTTAATACTGCATTGTCTGGCTGATAATATTTCTTATAAAAAGCTTGTAATCTGTCGATCGGCACATTCTCTAAATCTGATCGTGCACCAATAGTAGTCTTACCATAGTTGTGCCATTGGAATGCGGCGCTCAAGACTCTTTTCATCAATACACTCGACGGAAAATTCTCACCACTCTCATATTCGTTTCTTACCACTGTCATTTCTGAATCAAGATCTTCCTTTGCAATGAAAGAATTGACCATCCTGTCAGACTCAAGGTCCAAGGCCCACTCTAGATTATCATCACTTGCAGTAAATGTTTCATAGTAGTTAGTTCTATCGTACCATGTAGTTCCGTTTGGTCTGGCACCATGTTCTGTGAGTTCAGCTGGAATGTCCGGATGATCTGGAGTTCCTTTGAAGACAAGATGTTCTAAAAGGTGCGCCATTCCCGTTTCACCATAACCCTCATGACGAGAGCCTACGAGATAGGTGATGTTCACAGTAATAGTAGGTTTGGATTGGTCTGGGAATAATAGAATCTTCAGTCCATTATCCATTTCATATTCTGTAATGCCTTCGACTTGGGCATTCATTTTGATACCCTCTGGTATCTCCTGACCATACATCATTATAGACGATAGTAGTAACAGAATAATGCTTACAAATACATTATAATTTTTCATTATAAACTGAGTTTTAAATAAGGTGAGAAGAAATGATTTAAAGAAGTACTTGACAAAATAATTTTGCTAAGAACAAAACGGCAGATTAAACTTATTAGTCTAATTTAATTTATTATTTGCCAATACAGAAATTGGAGAATATATTATCTAATAAATCATCTGTATATACTTCACCAGTTATAATACCTATAGAATATAAAGCATGACGAATATCCATCGCTATCAAATCTGCAGATAATTTAATCTCAAGTCCTTGATTTGCTTTTTGTAAAGCTTGTTGAGTATCAAGTAAGGCACTATAATGTCTACTATTAGTTACAATGGTACTATCCGTTGGATCACCCAAACTTTGTTGAATCATAACTTCTGTAAGTAAACCAATATTCATTTTGTTCTTTGCCGAAACAGGGACGACCTGTTTTGAATCTAACTGAGTGGATGAAGCATATTCTGATATTTCAGCTGTTGGCCATAAGTCCATTTTATTGAGTACAAGAATAAGTCGCTCTTTGTCTATGCCGAATAGTTCTATTTGTTTGGCTACATCTGCGTAAGAAGTCGATGAAACATCGATGACTAGAATTACAAGGTTACTTCTCTTTATTTCCTGCCTAGACCGTTCTACACCAATCTCCTCTATTTTGTCAGAGGATTCCCTTATGCCAGCGGTGTCAGTTAATAAAAACTTATGTCCTTCTAGTATTAGCTGGTCTTCTATGGTGTCTCTGGTTGTTCCTGGAATATCTGAGACTATAGCTCTTTCAGTATTAAGTAATGCATTGAGTAGAGTAGATTTTCCAGCATTAGGAGCGCCTATAATAGCGGCTTTGATACCATTTTTTATCACATTACCAGTCTCGAAGGATTGGGCGAGTTGATTGACAACTACCAGTGATGACTGGATAGTCTGTTTTAATTGTGATCTGGATGCGAATTCGACATCTTCCTCTCCAAAGTCTAATTCTAATTCTAACAGACTTGCTAAATCTATTAGTTCTTTCCTTAATTCCTGGAGACGATTCGAATAGCCACCTCTTAGCTGTTGCATAGCTAGCTTGTGAGCCGCTTCATTATCTGATGCGATTAGATCAGCCACAGCTTCTGCCTGTGAAAGATCTAGTTGTCCGTTAAGAAATGCCCTAAGAGTAAATTCTCCTTTGTTAGCTAGCCTTGCCCCTCTTTCTAGACATAATTGGATTATTTTTTCAATTATGTAGGGAGACCCATGACATGAGATCTCTGTAATATTTTCCTTGGTGTAGCTAGAGGGACTTCTAAAGATGGTAACAATACACTCATCAATAAACATGTCGCTAGACTTAATTTTTCCAAAGTGAGCAGAATGGGAGGAAGAATTAGTCAAGTCTTTTGAGAAGATATTATTAGTTATTTGGATTGCCTCGGGGCCCGATAATCGCACAACTGCTATTGCGCTCACTCCTAAAGGTGTTGCCAGAGCCACTATAGTATCATTATTCATGTATTATTATGATATGTTATTTGTCTCATTAAATGTTAAATGAAAGAATCTACTTATCGCCCTCAAACTTAGCTATCAGTAAATTCAAGTGATATTTAAAGTGAAAAAAAAATGGACAATTTTCTTGAAACACTATATTCTTCCTATATTTGCTAGGACGAAATAGTTCTAAGGAACGAATAAACTCGATCTCTTTTTTACATAAAAGTCTTATTATCAAGGATTTATGACGAAATCTCCTTGATTCCCCAAGACTTTAAACGTTTAGTATATCGAGTTTTTTTGGTTCTATTGGACATTAGTATGTTGATTTTTCAATGGATAATTAACCAAAATGATAAATAAACTCAATCTCATCAAGTTATCTAGTATAGCTTTATTTTTCTTAGTGCCTCTTTTGGGCATATCACAAGCCGACTGTTCTCGGACATGTGAAGCACAGGGACCTTGCGGTCCAAGCCTTATCGAAAATGGTAGTTTCGAGGTCGGTATCGCTGGAGACGCAAGAGGTGTGGCATTTGTTGGTGGAGGTACTGGCGTCTCAGGATGGCAGACCTTTGGTAATGTTTTTCTACAAAACTCCCCTAATAACGACTGTCTTCCTTTATTAACTGAAGCTGCTCCAGGAAATGGAGGTAGATTCATTAAGATATTTGGAGGTTTCCCAGGCGACGGTGTAATGATTGGAGCTTCTGTTCCAGCTGTCGAAGGTGAAACTTACTGTGGAAGCATTGAAATGTACAATCCATCTTTTGAGGATTGTGCCAATGTCCAGTTTAATGACCATTTAGCACCTGGAAATCCTAACTTTGGTATTCTGCAAATTCAGTTTTTGGATGATGCGGGAAATGTTATTTGTTTCGCAGAGTCAGATCGTTTTGATTCTGGGAATTCAAATTCGTCTTGGCAAGAAGTTGAAACTATAGGAGTTGTTCCTGCAGGTGCAACACAAGCAAGACTTTTGGTCCTTTTTATTCAGCCTGGTTTCGATGGTGGAGCAATCTATTTCGACGATGCTCAGTTGTCTCTTAAGGCTTCAGAAGACGCGAATGGTGTGCCTTTTGGTTCAGTGCCATTAGCTTGTAATGATCACGTAAATGCAAGTGTCAATCAAGATTGTGAGTTGGATGTTACAGCAGACGCCTTTATAGAGGGTGATAGCGATCCATTACTTACAACTGTTGATATTATAGGCCCAACTGGTCAAGTATTAGATCTAGCTGATGTATTTGAATTTGCCAATGGATCCACTTTAGAATTTAGAGTGTCCAATCTTTGCGGTGATAACTACTGCTGGGGTACAGTAACTATTGAAGACAAGACAGATCCTACATTAAATTGTAATACGTGTACAGATCCAACGGTATCAGATCCTGATTGCGTATTAAACTGCACAGAAGAAAAGG
>CAZPUF010000012.1:0-28075 GCA_964589705.1 uncultured Saprospiraceae bacterium
AATGATGAATTGGGATTTTTGATTTTTGAATGGAGAATGAGGAATTGCGAATTATGAATTACAACAACTCCTTTTTTGTCATTTCGAGCGACGTCAGGAGTCGAGAAATCTTATTCTAATGAAAATCTGCTTTATTATCATTCTGCTGCTTGAGCTCCATTAAATCCCGATCGTCTGGGTTTGCAACCCAGATGAAATATGCTCATCTATTATTTCTTCTCCTATCTCGCTAGACTTTATACGACCATCCTTCCGATTCTGATGAATCGGTTCCTTCATTTCAAAGGTCCATTTAGAACCTTATATCCTGCTTCGCAGAACCACTCACTCAACAACAACTTTCTTCACCACCTGCCCTTTCTCAGTATGCACACTAAAAAAATACAAGCCTGACACATAGCCTTGTAGGTCATATTGTATCTCTCGTACATTATCATAGTGCAGTGATTGTGTCTGACCTTGCACATCCAGAACATCTATGCTCTGTATGCTTAACTCGGGAGAGGAGATGGTGAGGCGGGAGGAAGTGGGATTGCGGAAGACATCAAGTCGGCTCATGGGCCAAAAGTAGACTTAAGCTTTATCATTCATATTTTCCTTATTCACATTCCCTATTCTTTACTATCTTGCCTCTTAGTTGTTAAGGTCTAAAGATGGACGAATCAAAAAAGAAATATAAGGCGCTCCCTTGGTTAACTTACCTGCTCTGGATACTCCTGTTGGTGGGTCTGGCCTTACCAGCACGGTTTATATTGACGACCTTAGATCAGGATCTACCAAGTTTCGAGGACCTAGAAAACCCTCAATATGATGAAGCCAGCATCGTGTATGACGCCAATGGCACCTCATTCGGTAAGTATTATGTAGAGAATAGGGTCAATGTGCAATACAAAGACCTCTCGCCTCTACTCGTCAATACGCTTCTAGCAACAGAGGATATTCGCTTCCATAAGCACTCAGGTATAGATCTCAAAGCGCTCTTCAGAGTAGCTTTTAAGACTGTCCTTTTGCGCAAAGAAAGCTCAGGTGGTGGATCTACCATATCACAGCAACTAGCCAAGCTCTTATTCAAAAGACCTAGCCTAGCCAAAAAATCTAAGATGGAACGGGTCATCATTCTCTTGAGGACCAAAGTAGCGGAGTGGATCACTGCTGTCAGATTAGAGAAAAGCTATACCAAGGAAGAGATTATCACCATGTATCTCAATAAGTTCGAGTTTATCAATGGTGCTCATGGTATCCAAGCTGCTGCCCAAACCTACTTTGATAAGAATCAGGAAGACCTTAAGGTTAATGAAGCGGCATTGTTAGTGGGCATGCTCAAAAATCCAAGTCTTTATAATCCATTACGATTCCCCGAGAATGCCACACAGCGAAGAGATATCGTCTTCAACCAATTAGAGAAGCATTATGATGTAGAAGGATTAGGTATAGATACGATGTATGGTAAGATAGTGGATATGGGTGCTTTCGAAAGAGAGGCTCATGATACAGGACCAGCCCCATACTTTAGATCAGAGTTGACCAAATGGCTGCGTGATCTTTTTGATAAAAATGACATTACCAAGCCAGATGGGACGCCATATAATATCTACACTGATGGTTTGAAAATCTATACTACAATCGACCTCAATTATCAGAAGCACGCAGAAGCGGCAGTGAATAAGCATATGACCTGGCTGCAAGATGTCTATTGGAATGTGTGGAAGAGAGATGACCCTTGGACCTTTGAAGCTGATAGTCTGCAACTTATCATCAGAGAAAAAACACTAGAGAGAAAGCTAAAAGAAACCGATCGGTATATCAGCATGCATGACAGCTATCTCGGCAAAGCCAAGACTGCAGCACAGAAAGAAATTGGCAATCTTAGTTTGAGTGAGAATGTCATCAAATCACTGATCAAAATAGAAAAGCGAATCCAAAGCTGGTCAGGAGCTGGATTCTCCAAGGGTGAGAGGAAACAATACGAGAAATTGATGGATGACTCATCTCTTTGGCCTGATCTAAAGGATGGTTACGCCAATCTCCAAAAAGACTATAGAACAGTGTTTAAAGAAAAGCGGAATATGCAAGTCTTCGCCTATAATGAAAATGGCTATAAGGAAGTGGAGATGAGTCCGCGAGATAGTGTACGCTATCATAATCAGCACCTACAGGCCAGTTTGCTGGCTGTACACCCTTTGACTGGACACATTAAGGCCTGGGTGGGTGGTGCCGCTTTCAGTCACTTTAAGTATGATCATGTCAACTCTAGACGTCAGGTGGGCTCCACGATTAAGCCTTTTGTATATGCGACTGCTATCAGTCTGATGGGCCTATCTCCTTGCCAGGAATATGAGGATATACAATACACCATACCACCTGGTGATGCCAACTTCAATCTACCTGAAGCTTGGTCTCCGGGTAATGCCAATGAAGAATTTACTGGTAATAAGTACAATCTGTACCAAGGCTTGCTATACTCCAAAAACTCTATTACCGTCAAGCTTGTCAAGGAAATGGGTAATGTGGATGTGGTGCTAGAAATGCTAGACAACGCGGGTATAAGCAAGGATAACAAACATCCAAATGGTGAGAAAGTCATTCCAGCAGTACCTGCTATTAGCTTAGGCGCAGTGGATCTGACCTTGCATGAGATGGCGGGTGCCTACACCACCTTTGCTAACAATGGCAGATATACAGAGCCAATATTTATATCCAAAATAGAAGACAAAAGCGGTAAGATAATCTACACTGGAGTCCCAGAAAGCAAACAAGCTATCAATCCACTCTATAATGGCGTGATGGTGGATATGCTCAAGAATAATGTAGGAGGCGGTTATAAGTTGGGTGTCAAATCACAACTTGGTGGCAAAACAGGTACAACCAATGACTATGCCGATGGATGGTTTATGTCAGTCGCTCCAGAGCTGGTCACCGGTGTATGGGTAGGAGGAGATGACAAATGGATAAGATTTAAAACATTGCAGAACGGTCAGGGATATGTGATGGCAAGGCCAGTGGTACAACAATTTCTTCAAGCTATAGAAGCGGACACCTTGGCCAAATTTGATTATGAGGCAGAATTCCCTACTCCACCGATTGGTTTTCTGGACTTAGTAGATTGTGATAAATATAAGCAGAAGTCAGTGGAGGAAGAACAGGAACTCAATAAATTAGCTCAACGATCGGATGATTTTGATAATGAATTTTCAGAATTCGAAGAAGATTTTGATGACGAGTTTGCAGAAGAAATTCCAGATTCCCTCAAAAGAGATAATGAAGAATTTGAAGACGAGTTTGAAGAGGATCAGGCTCCTACTGAAAAACCAACTAAGCCCGCGGTAGATACTGCTAAGATCAAGAAGATTCTCGAAAAGAAGAAAAAGAAACAAACCAAACCTGAAGGTGAAGGTGGTGGCGGTGATAATGACTAATCAAAGTCTGCTATTCTAAAAATCTGCTTGAAAAAAAGCACCATTCTCAGTTCTTCACTATACTTTAGCCATAAGTATACGAATCAATAAAAAACACTAATAAGATGGGATTACTCAGCGGCAAGACGGCATTGATAACAGGAGGTACAAGGGGAATAGGAAAAGGTATAGTCACAAGATTTCTTGAAGAAGGAGCTCAAGTAGCTTTCACCTATCGCTCATCATCTGCCAAAGCCGACGAACTGATCAGCACACTCAATGCGGGAGACAATCTTAAGGCATTCCAATCAGATGCGAGTAGTTATGAGGCATCAGAAGTACTGGTGAAGCAGGTAATCGAGGGATTTGGCAAAGTAGATATCCTCATCAATAACGCAGGTATTACCAAGGATAATCTCATGCTGAGAATGAATGAAGAGCAGTGGGACAGTGTCATTGACATCAATTTGAAATCGGTCTTTAATCTGACAAAGCATATGCTCAAGCCTATGCTGAGAAACAGAGGAGGCTCTATCATTAATATGTCCTCGGTCGTCGGTGTATTTGGCAATGCTGGCCAGGCCAATTATTCTGCGTCAAAGGCTGGTATCATAGGCTTTACAAAATCTATCGCTAAAGAAGTCGGATCCAGAAACATACGTTGCAACGCAATAGCACCAGGATTTATCGCCACCGAAATGACTGATGAATTGGACGAAGCGGTCAAGAAAAATTATACGGACAGTATTCCTTTAAAGAGATTTGGGACCGCAAAGGATGTAGCAGATGCTTGTGTCTTTCTGGGATCAGATATGTCAACCTATGTGTCAGGTCAGGTTATCAGTGTCTGTGGAGCAATGAATACGTAATTGCTAGGCCTTCACTAACTTCCCTAGAACTGTTACCTCCCTACAAGGACTAAGTCTATATAGTTATAAAGGAGTTATTCCGAATTTGATTCTCAGGGTAAAAATCGGATTGTACATTTAATGCAATACTATGATTACAATACATAAACTGGCGTTTGTACTTATGGCTATTGCCGTGGGATCTGCTTGCAAACCAAAAATCCACAAGACAATTATCACGAATCTTGATGGATTAACCGTACTCAATGAAGACAAAGAATATACCCGACCTTGTAATGAATCTAACAACTACATTCCTGACGAATTCTCAGAGGAGCGGACTTTGCGCCTTAATGTACATTTCATGAATACCAGTAAGAGAGATGCCAACTACACCTTAGAAGAAGGTCGTGAGTTTCTCTATTTGGTCATTAACAATGGGAACGAAAGACTAAAAGATAATCACAAAATGACTTTGCCCGTAGGCAATGATACACCCGTGATGGATCCTTTATATCAGTATAAGGTAGTTGGCCTAGAGGAGGGAGATGATGGATATTATTATCATATTGATGATGAGCATTATTACTTCATCAATAGGGGTAGGCAAAAAAACAACTATAACAGAGCAGTGATCAAGAAATACGCCATCAGCAGCGATTCCATTCTCAATGTCTTTGTTATCTCACACCCTCAGGACAGTCTATCATCCAAAACATATAAGGCACGAAGTACTGGTATAGCGCTGGGCACTTCTGTCAAAATCGCAGGACTATACAGCAATAGAGCTACTAAAAAATCTTGGTACTTCGGCACCTTGCTCAATCACGAAATAGGTCATGTGCTAGGCCTATCCCATGCCTGGACAAAGTACGATGGATGTGACGACACCCCTATTCACCCAAATTGTTTTAGCACAACTAGTCCTCCGCCTTGTGATAGCATCCATTCTAATAATTTGATGGATTATAATAACTCTCAGATGGCCATAACTCCCTGCCAATTGGGAAGAATCCATAAAGGATTTAGTACAAAAAAATCCAAAACCAGAGGGCTGATCAATGCAGATTGGTGCATACCTAATACTGAAGATGTCATTGTCATCGACAGACATATAGAATGGAAAGGAAGTCGGGATTTCAGCAAGGATATAATCATACAGTCAGGAGCAAGATTAGACATCCATTGTCGGTTGTCCATGGCCAGAGGAAGAAAGATTACGGTGATGGAGGGTGCTGCCTTGCATTTGCACAATCATGCATTGATACATAATGATTGTGGTGACACCTGGGCTGGTATAGAAGTACAAAGTAAAGTCGATGATATCTCTAATCAGCTTTTTGTATACGGAAGAGCCTCAATGGAAGATGTCTATGATTCAGAAAGACTCAGTGAACCTTAATAAATGAGGGGTTTACCTATGATAATACTGTTCCAATCTCTAAAAAATAGCAAGTAGCTTACCTTTTTTGAGGGCCTGTAGTCTACTTGTATCTGATAGTATACTTTGTGTATATCCCCACCCATTGTTTCCAGCTTTGAAATGTATGCATATTTGAAGTAGGAAAAATTTAAAGGGTGTTTTAACGAACAAAGAAAAAGCGGTCTCAAAAAGTTGAGATCGCTTTTTTTTATAAGTCTCTACCTAAGCATGGATATTAGATAACCAAATGGTAACTATATCGACTTTCATAGCTGCTGGAGTGGGCTCCACAACATGTGGGTTTTATTTTGACATTTCAAATCCGTCCTCTATACCCTTATAGATTTCAGGTACACCTTTCTCCATCCAAACCGGCATCTTATCACCTTTGAGATAATGATTAAAGAATTGTTCCATTCGCTTATTGAAGTCCATCCTGTTTTGTCTTTTCACTGGCCAATGAGGCTCATCATTATAATTGAGCATCCATGCAGGCTTACCCAATCTCCTTAATCCTACAAAGTATTCTATGCCCTGATACCACGGCACTGCTCCGTCATTATCATTATGCAATATCAAAACAGGTGTCTCTGTCTTATCCAGATTGAAGACAGGAGAATTATGGATATACAAATCTGGTCTCTCCCACAAAGTAACTCCCAAACGGCTCTGTGTTCGTTCATATTGGAACATTCTACTCAATCCTGATCCCCATCTGATACCTCCATAGGCGCTGATCATATTGACTACTGGTGCTCCTGACTCTGCACACTTAAATCTATTAGTCCTGGTCAGCATATAGGCAATCTGATATCCGCCCCAACTATGACCTTGTAGGCCCATATTTTCTGTATCGACATAGCCCTCCTCTATCAAATCATCGACAGCAGCATTTACCGCATTTAAGGCGCTTTCACCTGGATACCCATCTTCATAATAGACATCAGGGTTATATATGAGGTAGCCATTATTAGTATAGTAGGTGTAATTAATCGTAGATCTGTGTGCATAAGGTGCTCTATGACTATGGAGTCTGTCTGAAGATTTCTCATAGAAGTTGACCAGCAGCGGATACTTTTTTGCTGGGTTGAAATTAGGTGGCTTGGCCAGTAGGGCTTGTCTGGTTACACCATTATGATCAGTATAAGTTTTGAGTTCTATACTTCCCCAACCATAGTCACCTTGCTGCGGATTAGCATTGGATACTTGCTGAGCTTCCTTAAAGCCCAAGTCCGAATGGATCAGATCTGGAAATATATCAAAGTCTTCCTTGGTGTATATAATATCGTCTGTGTCCTTGGCTTTGATGATTCGGGTGCCTAGTCTGTAAGGTCCCTCCATTAAGGTGCTCAGGGTTTTGGTCTTCAGATTAAGGGATATATAACCCGATGCTTTAGTTTCTCTGTTAAATGCACGAAGTATTATCGTAGTATCTGATGGCAGACTGAGGATATCATTATCCATGCTGATATATCGGTATTGCCAGCTTTTTGATCTACCATTTGTAAGATTGACTGGCTGTGCTGATCCACTGAGATCGACTTGCCAGATATCATAATGACCATTGACTAATACAGTTCCATTATCCACCCAAGCTGATCGACCGCTTGGAAATGGATGCATAGGCCTATCATTCAATTCATCATAGAATCGACCTTGCGACAATCGTTTGGTCTGACCTGCCTCCAGGTTATGGCTATACCAAGACGTATCGGACCTCGTATACCAAACCGCAAATTTTCCATTAGGGCTGAGACTTGGATTACCTTCCAGCTTAGATTGTATTAGTGTCTTTTGTCCTGTTTTGAGATTGACTTTATAAAGGTCCTTATAATCGTGCCCTTCCCATGTGATGTACTTCTGATAGGCTGTATTATCATAGGCCAATACATGAGATCCAGTCTGTTTTCTTGAAATTGTACATTCTGGAATCTCATCATCATTCACCAATGTTTTTTGGAGAGAGGCCACATCATATAATCCGTGGAAAGTTTTCTTAAGATCATCCTTCTTATTGACGATTTGCTGGGTATATAACCGTTGGTCTTGATAGTGCCAGATTTCTACATCTACGATCTCTTCGTCCAGTAGTGTCGTATCTGCCATAGTTGGAAGTGGGGCCACCCCAAAGATTAATCTCGATGAGTTTTCTATAAAATAAGGGCTGCGATTGGCACTAATTTCTAGATTTGGAGACATCATCCTGTCATCCTTATCCAGCACAATTTTAGCACCTGCCTGGCCGATCTTATACACTACTAGCTCCATAGATCTATCAATATCATCTAAGGTGTCCCTGTCCGATAAAAACGCCAGATGCTCCTCTGAGGCATCGAAAGTAAATTTTTGATGACGACCATTGACCTTGTAGATAGGTTTGAGTTGCTGATTAATGGCGTCATATAAGAGCACCTTATCTTGTCTAGTGGTATCTGCGCCAGAGCTGTGACAAGCCAATAGGTTCCCTTTTTTGGACCAGGCATAACTAGTTACATAAGGCACAGTTCTCGCTTTTCCTGTCAAGACATCTTTGATTACTAGTCTGGATCCGTTGTCTTTATTTTCTTTTTTGACCAGCGTACTATCTTCCTTCATACTTCTATTGGCCAGTCTGAAGGCGATTTTGCCACCCTCATCATTATTCATCTTATAGGAAAGAATATTGGGGACTCTCTCTATTTTCTTGTTATCCAGTGAGAATATAACAAGCGTATCCTTGGGCATTTTAGACTTTTTGACTTTACGTCTTTTCAGCGTTTTGATAGAATCAGGATGAGCTGAAGCATGGAATGCAATGAATTTGCCAAGAGGATCAATATTTACTTTAGATGCTCGGTCAAAACTGAACCTTTCCTTTGTACGGGTATTGTAGACATTAAGCTGAGAGCGGTCATTCTCATTTGTAAGAAGGTAGGTTATCCAATCCCCATTATCTGACAGCTTGGGTTGTTGTATTCTATTCCATTCTTTATATACATCTGGGCTCATAGTTCTGCTCTGAGCCGAAAGGTCTACCTTAACACAGTTAGCTAAGAGAAAGAGAATGACTGTGAAAGTTGCCTGATTGAATAGTTTACAAGGATTCATGGTCATAGTGTATAGCAGACTAAGATAAGACGGTATTTCTTGTATTCACTATGTAGATTGTACTGATTTTGTTAATATCCTCAAATCAAAATTATAGGGGCCTTCTCTAGTGATGCAATAGGTATACCTTATATTCGTTCTTCATTTGTGACTAAATTTAGACATTGACCGTAAGAAGATTTTTTATTCATCTACTGCTAATGCTATTGCTTTTGGTATTGGTGTTTGGAGGTGTTCTACTTTGGCTGAATTTCTATACCAATCATGGTCAGAAGCTAGAACTGGAGAACTATATAGATCAGCCTTATGATAAGGCAGCTAAGCACGCAAAAAAGAACAGTTTCGAGATTATTGTAAAGGATTCGCTGCACAAGGTTGGTATGCCTGGAGGCGTGATACTTTCTCAAAATCCCCCTGGTGGTGCCTATGTTAAAGAAGACAGGAAGATCTATGTAGATGTCACAAAGTATACAGCAGACGAAATACCCTTATCGAGCATATCAGAGTTATACGGTGGCCAGTATGAGGCCAAGAAAACGGAGCTCAATCAACTGGAAATCAATACAAAAGTCATAGATTATCGCCATGACTCAGGCGAACCGGACCATATCTTGGAAGTACGGTATAACGGAAAATTGATTGTAGGTGCCTCAGGTAAAAAGAGCAATGTGAAGATTGCAAAAGGTGGCACATTAGAATTTGTACTGAGCAAATTAGATGGGGCGGAAGTAGAAATGCCTAATTTGGTCTGCAGGAGGTACTCTGAACTCAACTTCCTTATGAGCGGCTATGGATTGAAGCTCGAAAGCGTGGATATAGCAAAAGGAGGAGTAATCACCGACAGAAACTCAGCATGGGTTATTGCCCAGGATCCTCCGCATAGAGAAAGTGCCAAAATTCGCCAAGGTCAGGGATTCAAAATCATGATACAACAGGAACAACCTGAGAGTTGCAAGTAAAAAATGTTAAAATTTTTTAACTTATAGGTGTTACTTTACAGATAACATGGCGTCAAATAATCGTTCAATCAATTAATTTCAGAAAAAATTAACTAATCAAACGATTCTAAAAAATGGAAAATTCTGTGATATCAATTAAAGACGCTTTCATGAATTCTTTCGGTACGATGTTTAATAACGTATCGGGCTTTTTACCAAAACTACTTAGTGCTCTAATCATTCTAATCATAGGCTACTTTATAGCTAAGATTTTCAAAAATATTCTTGTAAGAATATTGAGAGCGGTTAAATTTAATGACCTAGCTGATAAAGTAGGTATCAATGGATTTATGTCAAAAGCTGGATTAAAGTCAGATGCATCAGGCATGTTGGGGAAAATGGGTTACTGGATGATCATGCTAACGACGCTTATCTTATTCTTCAATGGCTTAGGATTACCAGAAGTGTCTGGCTTACTACAGAGTGCTGTAGCATATATACCAAGAATCTTGGTTGGCTGTATTCTACTTATTGTAGGTATGTATATTGCGGATTTCCTTAGAGACTTAGCTGTAGCTGCACTTAAGGGTGGTGGATTTGAAAGTCCAAACCTTGTTGGAAACATCGTATACTTTGGTGTTACGTTCCTTGTAGTATCTATGGTATTAGACCAAGTCGGAATTGGTGGAGACATCGTTAATACACTTGTAACTTCAGTACTTGGAGGTGTGAGTTTAGCAACTGCAATTGCTTTCGGACTTGGTGGTAGAGACTGGGCAAGAAAGCAAATAGGTAAAGTATCTAAAATGGACTAATAGTTCTTCAAACAATATATAGAAAGGCTAGGCATGATGTCTGGCCTTTTTTTATGCCCTAAATTGAGAATAAGAGAGCATATGTTAGCATTGGAAGCCAAGATAAACTTGGTTATTCTGACAAAAAACCACTACTTTTGCATCCACTTTAAAAAACGATCTTTAAAATGCAGGTCCTAAAGCAATTTTCAATTCCAGTCAAAGGAATGAAAATTGGTCATCACGAATATAGTTACACTATTCTCGATACCTTTTTTAAAGAGTTAGAGCAGTCTACATTCGAAGGTGGCCAAGTTTCCTTAGTCTCTAAGGTGGAAAAAAAATCTGATCATGTCATTTTCCAATTGATTTTCAAAGGTCATATCAATTTGGATTGCGACAGATGTATGGATAAGATAGAATTTCCTATAGATGACAATTATGAAATCATCCTAAAGTATGATTTCGAGGAAAGGGAAGAAGAAGATGTGATATATATACATCCTGAAAGTTCGGAATTCAATATATCTAAATTGATATATGATGGTATATTACTATCGCTTCCAATGCATAAAACCTGCGACAATGTGGACAATAAAGAGTGTGATCCTACAGTGATAGACAGACTCCAAAATCGTCCTACTGAAAATGAAAATACGGCCTTTGCAGAGGCACTCAAAAATTTGAAACTATAAAATTCTGAGAGATGGCACATCCGAAGAGTAGAATATCTAAACAGCGTAAAAGAAAAAGAAGAACGCATAAGAAAGCAACTATCCCGCAGATAGCAATCTGTAAAATTACGGGAGAACCGCACTTATATCACCGAGCATATTGGTCGGAAGGAAGTCTTTACTATAAGGGTAAAAAAGTCATTGCCGGAGAAGAATACGACGACTAACATAAAATATATCATATTTAGCCCTTTAGCATAACTTGTTAAAGGGCTTTTCTTTTTATGCATCTATTCGATCTGTATCTTTAGCACCATGAAAAAAATAATCAACTCTAAGCAGGCCCCTGCACCAGTAGGACCTTATAATCACTCCGTCCAAGTAGGCAATATTCTATTTGTGTCTGGTCAGATCGCTTTGGATCCTTCGACCGGTGAGCTCATCAATGACACTATAGAAAATGAGACCCACCAAGTCCTCAAAAACTTGGGCGCAATCCTGGAATCAGCTGGTTGTAGCTTTGCAGATATAGCAAAGGTATCCGTATTTGTCAGTGATATGGCGAATTACAGTCGAATCAATGCGGTCTATGCGACCTACTTTGAAAATGAGACTGCTCCAGCGAGAGAACTGGTAGAAGTAGCTGCCTTACCTAAATATGTCAATATTGAGATATCAGCTATCGTTGCTATATCTTAATCTATTAGTGAATCATAAATAAGACCATGTCTGATAGAAAAACCGTACTGTCATGCATCCAACCCACAGGGGACATGCACTTTGGCAACTACTTTGGGGCAGTAAAAAACTGGGTCAATCTACAGGATACCTATGATTGCTTGTATGGGGTTGTTGATTATCATGCAATGACGATGCCCTACAATTCCAAAAAACTAAAGGAGAACACTTGGGAACTTATATACAATCTCTTAGCCGTTGGTATCAAAGCCGAAAATTTATTTATACAGTCCTTGGTCCCAGAGCATGCAGAGCTGTGCTGGATATTTAACAACTTTGCCTCCTATGGTAGAGTCGAAAACATGACCCAATTCAAAGACAAGAGTCAGCAAAACAAGGAGGGGAAAGATGGCTTTATATCTGTAGGACTTTATGACTACCCTGTACTGCAGGCAGCTGATATCTTAATATATAAGGCAGACTATGTTCCTGTAGGTGAAGATCAAAAGCAACACTTGGAATTGACCAAAGAGATAGCGAATCGGTTCAACAATCAGGTGGGTAAGGAATACTTCGTCCTACCAGAAATGCTCCGTACCAAGACACCTAAAATAATGTCTACCGCAGATCCTACACGAAAGATGAGTAAGTCAGCGGGACCAAAGCACAATATCAGCCTCTTTGAAGAAGAAGCCAGAATTAGAAAACAAATTGGAAGTGCTGTAACAGACTCAGGTGATACACCAGAAGGGCAGATGAGTGTGGGCATACATAACCTTTTCCAGCTACTTATAGCAGCCGACCAACAAGAAGTCCATGACCAGCTCATTGGCACCTATAATGATGGACAACTTAAATACTCAGATTTAAAGCAAGCTGTGGCAGATAGTCTTGTTACTCTACGAAACGAGTTTGTAGAAAAGAAACAAGAAATTACTGCAGATAAAAAGGCGGTGAAAAATAGTATAAAATATGCCAGCCATGAAATAAGAAAAAAGGCAATGACTACAGTACGTGAGGTCAAAGATCTTTGTGGCTTATCCAATGTTAAAAACACATTATGAAAATAATATGCATCGGTAGAAACTACATCGACCATGCCAAAGAGCTCAATAACAAGGTCCCTTCTAAGCCACTGGTTTTTATGAAACCAGCCACTGCAATCAAGAAAGGGCAGCAGATGACCTATCCATCTTTTACAAATAATCTTCATTATGAGTTAGAGTTATGCTTACTCATCTCCAAGGGTGGCAGTCAGATCGCTGAAGCTGATGCCTTAGATCATTTTGACAAAATTGGTTTGGGTGTCGATTATACCGCGAGAGATGTACAGTCTACTCTGAAAGAAAAAGGTCATTCGTGGGAGATAGCTAAGGGCTTTGATGGGTCTGCCACCTTCAGTGAATTCTATGATAAATCAAAGTATGACTTGACCGATCTTACTTTTCACCTTGACGTTAATGGAGAACGAAGACAAACTGGTAAAATCAGTGACTTGATATTCCCTATACCACATCTCATTCATCACGTATCCAAATATTTTACTCTCGAACCAGGAGATATCATGATGACTGGTACGCCTGCTGGGGTTGGGCCTATTAAACCAGGAGATAGTTTGAAGGGTTATCTTATGGATAATCTTATTCTTGAAAATAATTTTTAATATCCAATTTAATATTGGACTTTTATTGAATATTAATTTATAAAACTATGCCATACCTTTTTACTTCTGAATCTGTATCTGAAGGACACCCAGACAAAGTAGCCGACCAGATATCTGATGCACTTGTTGATCACTTCATCGCTTTTGATAAGTCATCAAAAGTAGCCTGCGAAACCTTAGTGACTACAGGTCAGGTTGTTCTTGCTGGGGAAGTTAAAACGAAGACTTACCTTGATGTACAGCAAATAGCTAGAGATGTTATCCGACGTATAGGATACACCAAGTCAGAGTATATGTTCGACGCGGATTCTTGTGGTATATTCTCATCTATACATGAGCAATCTCCAGATATCAATCAGGGTGTAGAGAGAAAAAAGAAAGAAGACCAGGGCGCAGGAGATCAGGGTATGATGTTCGGCTATGCGACTAATGAGACCGATACTTACATGCCATTAGCACTAGATTTATCGCACAAAATTCTTCAGGAATTAGCAAAGATCCGAAAGGATGGTAAGGAGATGACTTACTTACGACCTGACTCTAAGTCCCAAGTTACTATCAAGTACTCTGATGATCATAAGCCTGTAGCCGTGGATACCATAGTTGTCAGCACGCAGCATGATGACTTTGGACCTGAAGACAAAATGCTCAGAAAGATAAAGGCAGACGTCAAGAATATTGTTATACCAAGAGTTAGAAGAAAGGTAAAAGGCTCAGTCAAAAAACTACTTGACGGCAAGATCAAGTATCATGTTAATCCTACAGGCAAATTCGTCATCGGTGGACCGCATGGAGACACCGGTCTAACTGGAAGAAAAATAATTGTAGATACCTACGGTGGTAAAGGCGCTCACGGTGGTGGTGCCTTCTCAGGCAAAGATCCATCTAAAGTAGACAGGTCAGCAGCATATGCAACAAGACACATTGCCAAAAACCTTGTAGCAGCTGGCGTAAGTGACGAAGTCCTTGTGCAGGTATCTTATGCCATCGGCGTTGCAAAACCAACCAATATCTATGTGAACACCTATGGCACCGCAAATGTCAATAAATCAGACTCCCAGATTGCTGGCATTGTGAGTAAGATATTCGATATGAGGCCATATGCCATAGAACAAAGACTCAAACTCAGAACACCTATATACTCTGAGACGGCAGCTTATGGACATATGGGAAGAGCCTCTAAAAAGAAAAAAGTTACCTTCCAAGATGGAGCTGGTAAAAAGAAGACTGTAGCGGTAGAAACATTTACATGGGAAAAATTAGACTACGTCAAAAAAATCAAGTCGGCTTTTAAGATCAAATAGCCGCTTCAAAAAAAAGTTTAAATTAAAAAAAGCGCTTCAGCTCCAATACTGAAGCGCTTTTTTCTTGCTCCTACTCATACAAGCTCCTGTACCTATTTTTTCCTAATAGACTAACTCCTAATTAGTTACACATTAGATATTGTTTAATGTTATCTCTATGTCGTGTGTGTCGCTATTTGGCATTCCTAATACTTTGGTTGAATCTCTAACCAAAGGAAGTATTAGCTGTTATATAGCTGAATAATAATCAACTGAATTGTCCACTAATAAAACACATATAAATAATCTTTATTGGTAAATTTAGTGGCATAAAATGAACTGAGAATGAACAGATTTTCTGATCGTCACATAGGACCATCTCAAGATGAAATGGCTATCATGCTTAAGGCAATTGGGGTACCGTCACTAGATACCTTGATAGAAGAAACCATACCTCAATCCATCAGATCACAGGAGGAGCTCAGCATACCTGAGGCACTGTCAGAACACGAGTATCTCCGTATGCTCAAAACTATAGCAGACAAGAATAAGGTATATAGAAGTTATATAGGCCAAGGATATTATAATACCCTCACGCCATCAGTTATCAAAAGGACCATCTTCGAAAACCCTTCCTGGTATACACAATATACCCCCTATCAAGCAGAGATATCTCAAGGTAGATTAGAGGCCTTACTTAACTTCCAGACTATGGTCTCCGACCTAACTGGGATGCAGTTAGCAAATGCCTCCCTACTTGATGAAGGTACTGCCGCAGCAGAAGGCATGGCTATGGCATACGGAATCATTAATAAGAGGACTAAAACTCCTATAAATAAGTTCTTTATCGACAAGCAGGTCTTTGCCCAGACTAAAGCAGTCATGATAGGAAAGGCGGAGCCTTTAGGCATTGAAATCGTAGAAGGTGATTATCAATCCCATGAGCCAACAGAAGAATACTTTGGTGCTTTGGTTCAATATCCAAATAGTACTGGTTCTATAGAAGACTTCAAAGCCTTTACAGACAAATTACATGAGAAGAATAACTTACTGGTTGTCGCTGCTGACCTAATGGCATTAACTGTAGTAGAATCTCCCGGCTCATGGGGAGCTGATATTGTGGTAGGTAATACCCAAAGATTTGGTGTTCCATTAGGATATGGTGGTCCTCATGCTGCTTACTTCGCCACCTCAGAAAAATACAAGAGACAGATTCCAGGCAGAATCATCGGCCTTTCAAAAGACAGATATGGTAATACAGCTCTACGAATGGCATTGCAAACAAGAGAGCAACATATAAAGAGAGAAAAAGCAACGTCCAATATTTGTACCGCGCAAGCCTTACTCGCCATCATGGCATCTATGTACACCTGCTATCATGGTCCTAAAGGCATGAGAAAAATTGGAGAAAATATATACAAACAGACCAAGGATCTACACCACTACCTGAAAGCCAGAAAGTATAAAGTGGTTAACGATACATTCTTTGACACAATAGCTATTGAAGTGTCTTCTCAAGAGCGAGCAGACATACTAGCCAAATGTGCAGAGAAAGAAATCAACCTATATACCGAAAATAATAATCTGATTACCCTTAGCCTTGACGAATCAGTGACGGCAATGGACTTGGAGGATATTAAATATCTTTTTTCTGGAAATGAGGATCAAGGATATTCTAATGGTGTTAACTATGGCATTCCACATAATCTTGAACGTAAGACACCTTATCTAACACATCCTGTTTTTTCTTCTCATCATACTGAGACGAAAATGATGCGCTATATTAAGTCTCTTGAGAGTAAAGATTTATCCTTGGTACACTCTATGATTCCACTTGGGAGTTGTACTATGAAGCTGAATGCTGCGACAGAACTAATACCAGTTTCTTGGCCAGAATTTGCTCATATACATCCGTTTGCTCCTAAAGATCAAACAATGGGTTACCAGCAAATTTTTGAAGAATTGGCAGCCTATCTCTCAGAGATAACTGGGTTTGCAGGATGCACGCTTCAACCCAACTCTGGAGCTCAAGGTGAGTATGCCGGATTGATGCTTATAAGAGCCTATCACAAAGACAGAGACGAAGCACATAGAAATATTGTGATCATACCATCTTCGGCACATGGCACCAATCCTGCAAGTGCCGTAATCGCTGGTATGAAAGTCGTCGTTACAGCCACAGATGAAAAGGGAAATATTGCATTAGGAGACCTCAAAGAAAAAATAGAGACCCACAAGGATAATCTTGCAGGCATCATGATTACCTATCCTTCTACGCATGGTGTATTTGAAGAAGATGTCATAGAGATATGTGATGTTATACACGAAGCAGGGGGTCTTGTCTATATGGATGGAGCCAATATGAATGCGCAAGTTGGACTTACTAGTCCTGGTGCCATCCACGCTGACTGCTGCCATCTTAACCTTCATAAGACCTTCGCCATACCACATGGTGGTGGTGGTCCAGGTATGGGTCCAGTGTGTGTCAACGAAAAATTGCTACCCTATCTCCCTGGTCATCAATCAACAGAAGGTGTAATGCCCTCAAGTGCTATTCATCCTGTATCTTCTGCAGCATGGGGAAGTGCCAGTATACTGCTCATCTCATATGGATATATCCGTTTACTTGGCCATGATGGTGTAAAGCAGGCAACAGAATTTGCCATACTTAATGCCAATTACATCAAAGCAAGGTTGAGTCAGGCTTATGATATTTTGTATACAGGGTCAAATGGTCACTGTGCTCATGAGCTTATCGTCGATCTTAGAGAATTTAAAGAATATGGTGTGAGCGCCGAAGATGTGGCCAAGAGATTAATTGATTATGGATTTCATGCACCTACATTATCCTTTCCTGTACCGGGTACTATTATGATAGAACCTACAGAGAGTGAGAGTTTGAATGAATTAGATAGATTTGTAGACTCACTATTGTCTATCCGAAAAGAAATCAAAATGATTGCGGGCGGTGAGTTAGATGCTGAGGATAATATGCTTAATAATGCGCCGCATACTTTGCAAGAATTAACCCTTGACAATTGGTCACATAACTATTCACGTGAGCAAGCAGCTTATGCTTTACCTCATCTCAAGACTTCATATAAATTCTGGGCGAGTGTAGGACGTGTAGATAATGCATATGGAGACAGAAATCTCATTTGTACTTGTCCCCCAATAGAGGCATATCAAGAGGAAAATCTATTGCAGGAAGAGGTTTAATAAAATACTAACCGGGTTCCCAATCTTCACTATTGTCAAAAGCATTAGAGAAGTTGTAATAGATGAGATTATATCCTTCAGTGTCTTTGATATAACGCCTCTCCATTTGGAACATGCCCTTGACATCAAATATGTTCTCGATGATTATACCGTTTAAATTGGTAAATTTTCGCTGATATTGACCACCAAGATCATCAAAAGGTTTGTGCATTTTCCAATCAGATAATTGCCATAATGACTGGTCTTGCTTTTCTTTCAATGGAAATAATATGTGAGCAATTTGATAGAGAGAGTCTGAATGAAACTTCTGATAAAAGTCAAGAAAATCTGATGGCAAATCATTACTGATATAGTCTGAAATATCCGTAGTATTCTCAGTCTTATTTTTGCAACTAGTAAACAATAAGGTCGCAATAACAAAAATCAGACTTAAAGAATTAAGTTTCTCCATCTATATAAACTTAGAGGGGCAATATACAATTTATACAAATGACTAAATGCAAGGATTAAATATCTGTATCTATAACAAGATAATGATCTGTAGAGACTAAAAAGTATATGAATAATTTAACCCTAACTGATGTCTCATCAGAATTGTACTTAAATCTTGGAATTGATATATTGGTGTTAGACTAAAGTCAAAGGAGTAGCTAAAGCCCAATCTACTGATTACTACTAATATTTCTCCACGACTTTTGACTTGAGATAGAAGATGATTACTTAATGGTGTCTTGAAGACAAATAATTATGGTCCTTTTCAAAAAAAGATGAATGAACTAACAATGCGTTTGTTTGTTTATAATAATTATTGCAATATTTGAGCATGAATATGTACAACACGTATCAAAACAATTTTAAGTACCAGACTGAACTAAATACAAACTGGTGGTGGAGCTTTTTAGATAACCTTTCTGAGAAGTAATACTGCTGTTGTAATAATATAATAACTAAAGCCTCGCTTCTCGCGGGGCTTTTTTTTTGCGCAATATGAAATATAAAATATATACACAACACCAAGAATACCTTGCGGACCTACACACACCTGTGGCCGTCTACAATAAACTAAGAGACCACTATCCTGGTGCATTATTGTTCGAAAGTGCTGACTATCATGACAGAACAAAGAACAAAAGTTTTATATGTATCGACCCTATAGCCAACTTTGAAGCCAAACGAAAGAACTACTCGTATCAGATAGATGGTCAAGAGCCAGTGATAAAGGAAGCCACTGAGGGTAAGGAGGTGCTAGCCAGTCTCCAAGCTTTCATGGGTACATTTATCTCCGCACCAACAGATTTTCCAATAGAGACCATGGGACTTTGGGGATACTCAGCTTTTGAATCTGTGCAGTACTTTGAAGACATAGAATTGAATTCCAGAGCTGATGTTATAAAGGATAATCCTGACCTCAAGTATCAGTTATTTCGATACACTATTATCTTCGATCACTTCAAAAAATCGATGTATATAGTAGAGCATGCCTTTAGCGATACTAAGGACAGCTCAGGCATTGACCAAGTGTACGCGACAATACAAGCAAGCAGTTACAGCCACTTTCATTTTAATACTGTTGGTGAAGAAACATCCAACACTTCTGACAGCAGATATATGGCTATGGTAGAAAGTGGCATACAACATTGCAAACTGGGTAACACCTTTCAAGTCGTGCTGTCCAGAGAATTTCGCCAAGAATTTAAGGGAGATGATTTTACCCTATACAGATGTCTACGTAATGTAAGCCCATCACCTTATTTGTTCTATCTTGATTATGGTGATTTCAAAATACTAGGTTCTTCACCAGAATCACAACTTCGTGTCTCGGATAATATAGCCACCATCAATCCTATTGCAGGTACCGTCAGACGTGGAGACAATATTGAAGAAGACAAAGTCAAAGCAGAAGCTCTAAGGGCAAATCCTAAAGAGATGTCAGAACATGTCATGCTAGTAGACCTAGCCCGCAATGACCTGAGTAAAAGCAGCAGTAAAGTCGAAGTAGAAACCTATGCCGAAATCCAATACTTCTCCCAGGTTATACACTTGGTAAGTAAAGTCAATGGTCAATTAAATGAAGACAAAAAAGGTATTGACATATACGCTGACACCTTTCCTGCTGGTACACTTAGTGGTGCTCCAAAATACAGAGCACTCCAAATAATAGACGAGGAGGAATCTATAACAAGAAACTTCTATGGTGGAGCGGTAGGATTCTTGGGCTTCAATGGCCAAGTCAATCATGCTATTATTATCCGATCAATACTCAGTAAAAATAACACCCTTGTCTACCAAGCAGGTGCTGGTATCGTCATAGAGAGCAGCCCAGAAGGAGAACTAGAAGAAGTCAATAATAAAGTAAGAGCAATCAGATTATCCATAGAAAAAGCCAACCAGTTATGAATGTACTATTGCTAGATAACTACGACTCATTTACATATAATCTAGAATACTACATCAAAAAATATGTAGAGAAGGTAGATACAATTAGGAATGACAAAATATCGCCAGAGGCGTGCAAGATATACGATGCGATAATATTATCACCAGGGCCTGGCCTTCCTAAGTCCGCAGGCAATATGATGGAGATTATTGCCACTTGTGCTGGCAAGGTCCCTATACTTGGTATTTGTCTCGGTCATCAAGCTATTGGAGAATATCTCGGTTGTGAACTCATCAATCTAACTGAAGTCTATCATGGCAAAAAAACCAAGATAACCAGACTCAAAGACAGTGGTATATTCACTGAGCTTCCACAAGAGATGTATGTAGGGCGATACCACTCTTGGAGTATTAATCCAGAGACAGTGTCAGAAAAAACAAAGGTCACAGCACTTTCGGATGACCAGCAGATTATGGCCATACAGAATGATGAGATGAATCTATATGGTCTACAGTTTCATCCAGAGAGTATCCTTACAGAAGAAGGTGAGACTATGATTTCTAATTTCATAAATGAGGTCAAAAGAAAATGAAAAAAATACTCAACAAATTATTTGCCCAAGAGGCCCTCGAACGAGAAGAAGCAAAAAGAGTGTTAGGCAGTATTTCTGATGGTGAGTTTAATGATTACCAGATAGCGTCATTTCTTACCGTGTTCAAAATGCGCAATATCACCGTAGAAGAATTATCGGGTTTCAGTGATTGTCTGAAAGAGAGATGTATTAAAATCGAACTAGGAGATGTAGACAATATTGACTTATGTGGAACAGGTGGAGATGGCAAAGACACATTTAACATAAGCACACTAGCCTCATTTGTTGTTGCGGGAGCAGGATATAAGGTATCCAAGCACGGTAATTACGGTGTAAGCTCTATTTGTGGCTCGTCAAATGTCCTAGAATCACTAGGGCTTTCCTTTACCAATGATGAGGATAAGCTTAGGCGTCAAATAGACCAAGCCAATATCACTATCCTACATGCCCCCCTCTTCCACCCCGCCATGAAGGAAGTGGCACCCATCAGAAAGGAACTTGGTGTCAGAACCTTTTTTAATATGCTTGGCCCTATGGTCAATCCCTCTAACCCCAGTAGGCAGCTAGTTGGCGTATTCTCACTCCAGTTGCAGCGGTACTACAAGTATATACTAGAGTCACAAGACACCTCGTATAGAATTGTCCATACACTAGATGGGTATGATGAGCTAAGCCTGACGAGTAAAGCCAAAATAATAAGTCCATTTAGCGAATACATCTTTGACCCTAAGACCAGTACGCATACCAATATAAGTCAGCGTGATATTCTAGGCGGCAACTCAATCGAGGAAGCTAAAAAAATATTCACAACGATAATTAACGGCCATGGAACTGAAGCGCAGAATGCAGTAGTATGTGCTAATGCAGCTCTAGCAATCCAATGCTATGATAACCACAAATCATTCTCAGATGCCTATGCTGAAGCAAAGTCATCTTTAGACTCTAAAAAAGCACTCCACTCACTGAATAAATTACTATCCATATGAACATCCTAGAAAAAATAGTCGCCAGCAAGAAAAAGGAGATAGAGAAATCCAAAGATTATACTACAATCAAAAGCTTGGAGGAAAGCATCTTCTACAGCAGCCCAGTAGTATCATTATCCAAATATCTCAAGCGCCCAGATAAGGTAGGTATTATTGCTGAGATAAAAAGGTCTTCGCCTAGCAATAAATCGTTTAGCAAAGATATAGATGTAGAGCAACTGAGTATTGCATACATGCAATCAGGTGCATCAGCACTATCCATCTTGACTGACAAAACTTACTTTGAAGGTACTACCCAAGATTTAGAAATAGCTAGAAAATTCAATTACTGCCCTATCCTTAGAAAAGATTTTGTATTGGATGAATACCAAGTGATAGAATCCAAGAGTATAGGTGCAGATTGCATCTTATTGATAGCTGCATGTCTCACGCCACAGAGAACACAAAAGCTAGCCGCCTTTGCTAAATCAATAGGACTAGAGATACTCCTCGAGGTACATAACAAAGAAGAGATACAATCACATGTAAATGAACACATAGACTTAATAGGGGTCAATAATCGAAATCTAAAGACTTTTAATATCAGTATTACCAATAGTCTGGAACTAATGGAGCACCTACCATCAGAATTAGTAAAAGTTAGCGAAAGTGGTATAAGTAAAAGCACCGATATCAAACAGTTATCAGATGCAGGATTTGATGGATTTCTAATAGGAACCCATTTTATGAAATCAAGCTACCCAGCTCAAGAATGTAAAAAACTAATTGATAGCTACAATCTTATTCGCCATGAAAATTAAAGTTTGCGGCATGCAGCGAATAGCAAATATCGACGCTATAGATGCTTTACAACCAGATTATATCGGATTTATATTCTATCCAAAATCTAAGCGATTAATTAACACCGCCACTTTGGATTATCTGATTGATGCTGATATCAATGCTCAAAAAGTAGGTGTCTTTGTTAATCAAAACTTAGATGACTTGACATTCGCTGCTAAACACTATAAGCTAAACGCCATACAACTGCATGGTGACGAACCACCTGCCATAGCTGCCGCATTGAAAGAAGATGGGATTAAGGTCATTAAAGCGTTTCAGATAGATGAGCACTTCGACTGGTCTGCCTTAGACGCCTATTATGATACAACAGACTTTTTCCTATTTGACACGGCAAGTCCTAACTATGGTGGAAGTGGCAAAAAATTCAATTGGCAACTATTAGAAAACTACAAGTTAGATAAGCCCTACTTCTTGTCTGGAGGCATCTCTCCTCAAGATGTAGACACCATCAGCACAATAAATCTACCCTACTTATATGCAGTAGATCTCAATAGCAAATTTGAAATAGAACCAGGGTTAAAAGATGATAAAGCCCTACAAAAGTTTATAAATACAATCCATGATAATGAATTACCAAGTAGATAATAAAGGCTATTATGGAGCTTACGGTGGTGCCTATGTGCCAGAAATGCTGTATCCCAATGTCTCCGAGCTACAAACCAAATATCTGAGTATTATTGAGAGTGAATCTTTCCAAAGAGAATTTAATGACTTACTCCACAACTATGTAGGTAGACCTACGCCATTATACTTTGCGAAGAGGCTCAGCGAATACTACAACACCAACATCTATCTCAAAAGAGAAGATTTGTGCCATACAGGTGCTCATAAGATAAACAACTCACTCGGTCAGATATTACTTGCCAAAAGACTGGGCAAGCAAAGAATCATAGCAGAGACAGGTGCTGGTCAGCATGGTGTGGCCACAGCAACGGCTTGTAGCCTTATGGGCATGTCTTGCGATATATTTATGGGCGCCAAAGATATCGTCAGGCAATCACCTAATGTGGAACGCATGAAAATGCTAGGCGCCAACATAGTGGCTGTACACTCTGGTAGCAAGACACTTAAAGATGCCACCAATGAGGCCATCCGAAATTGGATTAATAACCCAACTGACACGCATTATATTATCGGCTCTGTCGTAGGACCGCATCCTTATCCGGATATCGTTGCACGTTTCCAATCCGTCATAAGTGCCGAGGTCAAAAAACAACTAACAAAAAACCCAGACTACATCATCGCTTGCGTAGGTGGTGGGAGCAATGCAATGGGCATATTCTATCACTATCTCAATGACGAAACAAAACTTATCGGCGTAGAGGCTGCCGGGCATGGTGTAGATACAGAAATGACCGCTGCTACACTAGCAGTTGGTACCAAAGGTGTCTTGCATGCTTCCATGACCAAGGTGATGCAGACACAAGATGGACAAGTCATAGAGCCACATAGTATTTCTGCTGGACTGGACTATCCAGGTATCGGACCACAACACGCCTTCTTGGAAGAAGTAGGCAAAGCCACTTATCATTCAGTGACTGACAGGGAAGCCTTACTTGCAGCACAATTACTGGCACAAAAAGAAGGCATCATACCTGCCTTAGAATCCGCGCATGCACTCGCCTACCTAGAAAAACTAGTTTGCTTAGAGGACGATTTGGTTGTCATTAATCTAAGTGGACGTGGAGATAAAGATTTAGAAACCTACTCAAAATTCTCGACCGATGACCATTAAAGAACTATTCAAAGGCAAACCCAAAAATCTGCTTAATATATATGTAACCGCAGGTTTTCCGAGACTCAATAGCCTCACTGAAATAATACCCGCCCTCTCTGATAGCAAGGTCAATATAATAGAAATAGGTATCCCATATTCGGACCCGTTAAGTGATGGCCCTACCATACAGAAAAGCAATATGAAAGCGCTGGACAATGGTATTACATTAGACCTGATTTTTGAACAATTAAAGGAAATAAATACTGACGTGCCATTAGTGCTTATGGGCTATTTCAATAGTATGCTCCAATATGGCATAGACAACTTTGTGCAGCAGTGTACGGAAGCAGGTGTCAGTGGCTTAATCATTCCTGATTTACCCATAGAGATATACCTCAGAGACTACAAAGAGATACTCGACAAGCATGGTCTAAGCAATATTTTTCTAGTCACACCCAATACTACCGAAGAACGCTTACAACTCATAGACCAGCACAGCAACTCATTTATATATGCCGTGAGTAGCTCTAGTACCACAGGCAACAATAAAGAAGTAGATAGTGCTGCTGCGTATCTGCAAAAATTAAAGTCGCAAAATCTCAGCACACCTTTCCTCGTTGGATTCAATATTAGAAACAAAGAAAATTTTCAATTTGTCAATCAATATGCTTCTGGTGGTATCATAGGTAGTGCATTTATCAATCACATTGCCGATAGCAACAATCTTAGCGTAGACACTAAAGCATTTGTCAACAGTATAATAGAATCGTCATGATAATACAAATCAAAGAAGACATCAACACCCAAGAACTCAATGAGCTGAAAAATATTCTCTCAGAGTTAAATATAGATTATTATCCAGTACGGACACAGCATGGTCATTATCAGATCTGTACGCCAAAGTCAGAATTTGACATCAGACGCATAGGTCAACTAGATGGAATAAAGGATGTACACCGTGTCAGTGGCAAGCATAAAATGGTGAGTCAGAAATGGAAGGTAGGAAGGACGGCCATAAATATAGGTGATGATATCATGATAGGAAATGGACACTTTGAAATGATGGCAGGACCTTGCAGCATTGAGAGCGAAGAGCAGATAGCCAATACCGTACAATGCCTTAAAGACAATGGCATCAAGATTATGAGAGGGGGAGTCTATAAGCCACGGACGAGCCCCTACTCCTTCAGAGGACTTGGACATGAAGGTTTGCAGATGTTTTACAAAGCATGTAGTGCAAATGGCATCAAAATCATAACTGAAATAATGGAGGTCAAACAAATAGAATCCATGATGCCTTATGTAGATATCTTTCAGGTAGGTGCCCGAAATGCCCAAAACTTTAATCTATTAGAAGCGCTAGGAGAAATAGACAAGCCCGTACTTGTCAAACGAGGCATTAGTGGCTCCATAGATGAATTACTCTACTCAGCAGAGTACATATTCAAGAATGGTAATGAAAGAATTATACTATGCGAACGAGGGATTAGAACCTTTGAGACAAGTTACAGAAACACCTTAGACCTAAATGCAGTGCCTATCCTCAAGAAAAAATCGCATCTACCAGTCGTCGTAGATCCATCGCACGGTATAGGCATACGTGAACATGTATCTCAGATGACCCTAGCTGCAGTAGCTGCTGGATGTGATGGTATCTTAATAGAAATACACAAGACACCTAATCAAGCTGCGACGGATGGACAACAAACCATAGACTTTGATGAGTTTGGTAAATTGACTAAAAAAGTCAATGCACTGAGAGCAATTCTTTAGCAAATAGAATAAACAACTAACTGTTCTAAGATGAAAGCAGCGGCATTAGAAACAAGCAATGAATTTATAGCTAGACTTCCAAAACATCTCAAACAATTTATCAAGCCTCAAAACTATGAAGCATACACACCTATCAATCAAGCCGTATGGCGGTATGTTATCAGACAAAATATTGACTACCTGTCTCAGGTTGCTCATGAGTCCTACTTAGAAGGACTTAAAAAAACAGGCATAGAAGTAGAGCGCATTCCCAGTATGTATGGGATGAACAGAATCCTGAAGGAGATCGGCTGGGCTGCTGTAGCTGTAGATGGATTTATTCCGCCGAATGCTTTTATGGAATTCCAGGCTTACAAAGTGCTCGTCATTGCGTCTGACATCAGGCAACTAAAAAATATAGAATATACACCAGCACCTGACATTATACATGAAGCAGCAGGTCATGCACCTATCATAGCCAATCCAGATTATGCTGAGTATCTGAGAAGGCTCGGAGACATTGGTTCCAAAACCATTCTCTCGCGACATGATATAGAGCTATACGAAGCCGTTAGAAAACTATCCATCTTAAAAGAAGCGAGTGGAACACTTCCTGAAGCCATTCAAAAGGCCCAGGAGGTTGTTATAGAATTGCAGGCTAAAGATGTAGAGATGTCAGAGATGACAAAAATGCGCAACCTCCAGTGGTGGACTGTAGAGTATGGCCTTATAGGCTCTGTAGACAATCCGAAAATATATGGTGCAGGATTATTATCCTCTATAGGTGAAAGCCAATGGTGCATGAGTGATGAAATTAAAAAAATACCTTACTCAATAGATGCCGCCAACCAAGAATTTGACATCACTAAGCCTCAGCCACAGTTATATGTGACACCTGACTTTTCATACCTTATGGAAGTGTTGGAAGCATTCGCTAATACGCTTAGCCTACGGAAAGGAGGTGCTTCAGGACTGAACAAATTGATAGAGTCAAAAATGGTGGGCACCATAGAGCTCAATACAGGACTTCAGATTTCTGGTGTTTTTTCTAGATCTATACTCAATGAAGACAACGAGGTAATATACTTTTCTACCACAGGTCCTACAGCACTCGCCTACCGTGAGAAAGAACTTATAGGTCATGGAACTCAGAGTCACTTAAATGGCTTTAGCTCTCCTCTTGGAAAACTAAAAAATATCAACTTAGCCATAGAGGATATGGGTCCCTTTGATTTGAAAGCATACAATTTCTATGATAACAAGTGGTTGAGTTTTGAGTTTGAAAGTGGTATCAAAGTAGAAGGTCTAAATATTACAGGCATTAGAAACATCCAGGGAAAGCTCATGCTCATACAACTAAAGGATTGTACAGTCACCTTCATGAATGAAGTATTATCTCATCCTGACAACGGCATATTCAATATGGTAGTCGGTAGTAAAATAATATCTGCCTATGCAGGTAGTGCAGACCATGATTCGTTTCCCAATCTATACGAAGCTTCAGAAGTACAAACAATAAAAGCAGCACCTACTGCTGCAAGAACAAAACTGGAATCACTTTATAAAGATATACGCAATCTGAGGGCGGCTGAATCACTACACAACATTGAACTGGAAGAAATTAGAAAGACAGTACTTAATGAGTATGCAGAAGAGTGGTTGCTGATTCTAGAGATTATAGAATTAACAGAACAACCATTGCTTAGGGAGCAGCTAATAGTGCACCTGAATGGCCTTAGTGCCAAAGACCCAAGTATCGCTAACCTCATCAATAATGGATTGAGGTTATTATCATGAAGAATTTCT
>CAZPUF010000013.1:0-27475 GCA_964589705.1 uncultured Saprospiraceae bacterium
GCGGTTGGTTCTAAAAGAATGATATATTGGAGAGTTCCTAAGAATTTAGGTGGGCGGTTCCACTTAAATTGCACTCAATAATACAGTTATTAAAAATAAAAAAGGCACTATGATATAATCATAATGCCTTTATATTGTTAAGAGATATTAAAGACTAGGTCTTCGATCTTCTTTCGATCATCTTTTGTAGATTACCTGTAAATTCAGCAACAGTAGCCGTGTAACCTGTTTTTCCTAAAGCATTTACATTGAATTGTCCAGCATTATCTTGAGTTAAATCAAATAGCCATACCGTCGGGTAACCGCTGATGCCAAATGCTCTTTGTAAATCACTGTTCTGTTGTTTTATCTGATTAGGAATTTGTTTTCTTCTAGGGTAATCCAGTTCGAGTAGAACAACATTTTTGTTTGCCCAATCTTTGAATTCCTTGTGTATAAACACAGCTTTGTCCAATTTCTTACACCAATGACACCAATCACTGCCAGTAAAATTGGCCAATATTGGCTTTCCTGTTCTTTGCGATTCTGCGTAAGCATCTTCGATTTTCACTAACCATCCTTCATTCTTGGCAGTATAGTTGGCTAAATCTTGCCCAAATCCTACTACTGTGAAAAGTAAGGCCAGACACATTGGAGCTAATATTCTTGTAATCCTTGTCATCTCGTTATTTATTATTAATATTCAAATATCTTATATTATCATGATAAATGCTTAAGTACGAAACGTTTAGTATTTAATTAACAATGAAACAGATTCGTAATTTTCATTCATCTTTACGTTATTCCAAACTATGAACGGCGTATGGATTAATAAGGTTACATTTTATCTAAAACCTTAAGTCATTTTTAAGACATCATCTGCTAATTGCAGAAATACTATGATCCTAAGGGCTATTTGGTAAATTCGTTATAAAGAAGAGGATCATCAAACAACCAAAGGCCATACTTCAGCAAATATTTGGGTATTCAGACTTCCGTCTAGAACAGGAAAATATTATCACAAGTGTTCTTGGTGGACAGGATACATTAGTAATTATGCCAACAGGGGGTGGCAAATCTCTATGTTATCAAATTCCTGCCTTAGCCAAAAATGGACTGTGTATAGTTATATCACCTCTTATTGCCTTGATAGATGACCAGGTTATGGCTTTGAAACAATTAGAGGTAGCTGCAGCTGGACTCCATAGCAATATGAGTCATGATGCCAAGCTAACAATAGATCAACGAATCAGGGACAACGAACTAAAACTGCTCTATGTCTCACCAGAGAAAATGCGATCTAAACAATTCATTGACTTCATCAAGACCAGGAAGATAAACCTGTTCGCTATAGATGAGGCACATTGTGTTAGTATTTGGGGAAATGACTTTAGGCCAGACTACGTAGAACTAAAAGATATAAAAGTCAATTTTCCTAATGTCCCAGTTATAGCACTTACTGCAACAGCAGATGCGATTACTCAAGACGACATCATCAATCAACTTCAATTAAGTTCGCCTCAAAAGTTTGTTAGTAGTTTTGAAAGGAAGAATATCTCTGTCATTTGCCGTCCTGGTCAGGATAGAATCAAGCAAATCTATCAGTTCGTTAGTAAATATAAAGGCGATCCTGGAATCATATACTGTCTCAGCAGAAAAGGAACAGAATCAATAGCCGAGAAGCTTGAGACAAGAGGTCTCAATGCTGCACACTATCATGCAGGGTGTACTTCGGCGTACCGAACATCCATCCAAACAAAATTCTATGAAGGTGATATCGATATCGTGTGTGCGACGATTGCATTTGGTATGGGTATAGATAAGCCAGACATTCGATTTGTGATTCATTATAATATGCCCAAGAATATAGAGGGTTACTACCAAGAGATTGGACGAGCTGGCAGAGATGGTGAACCGTCAGAAGCCTTACTTTTCTATAGCTGGGCAGACATGAGTCAACTTCAGAAATTCGTCGATGAGAGTGAGGCCAATGATAACCATAAAATGGTACAGTCTTCCAAACTAGAACGCATGTGGCAATATGCTAACAGTAGAACTTGCCGGACCAATTTGGTGCTCAGTTACTTTGGAGAATATAAGTCTGAAAATTGTGGTCACTGTGATAATTGTCTTTCGCCTCCAACACTCATAAATGGAAACATCTATGCGAAAATGGCAATCTCTGGAATAATCCGATGTAGAGAATCGCTTAATCTACAATTGCTCATGGATTTACTAAAAGGATCAGGGAAAGCAGAAGTGATGAAGATGGGGTTAAATAAAGTCAAAACTTATGGGGCAGGCAGAGAACTGCCTTATTCGCATTGGCGGTCTTATATTAATCAAATGATTGATCAAGGGATCATTATGACAGACTTGAAAGATGGAGGAAAGCTTAAGACTACTCCCCTATCAAGATCAGTCTTGCAAGATGATTTATCCATATCTCTTGCTGAGTATATCAATCCGTCTGAGCTTAAAAAGAAACAAGAAAAAACAAAGGTCGACATAGATGAAACCAACTATGATATATCACTATTCGATCTATTAAAAAGATGGCGTCTCAAAAAAGCCAAAGAAGCAAAAGTTCCGCCTTATATCATCTTCAATGATCGTACACTCAAGCAATTAGCATCAAGCAAACCTATGGATGACAATCAGTTGCTTATGATTGATGGATTAGGAAAAGTGAAACTAGAAAGATATGGAACTGAGTTACTGGAAATGATCAGAATTCAGTAATAATTAAATTTCTACTCTTAGCTTCAAATTGAGTCGTCGGGAGGTTAGAAAATTAGGAATCGCGTATTGCTGATTACCAATTGTTTTGATCCAGATGTTTGATCCAACATTAAGAATATCCAAAAGGTTAAACACTTCTACTGACACCCAGGCATTTCTGAAATTTCTAAATAGATGATGTGGCCTATCTGATTTACGCTTCTCTTCCCATAGTTGGTAAGCAAATCCAATATCGATTCTCTGATACTCTTTGAATCTAAAATTATTTCTCTGCACCACGTTATCTCCACGTAAGCCAAAAGGCAGACCAGAACCAAATGTGAGATTCAAGTTCATTTTGAAGTTTTCATTCCTTGGCAAATAATCTTGGAAGAAAATTGAGATATTGAAAAACTGGTCAGTTGGTCTTGGCACATCATTTACATCCACAAAGGCTAACTCTTCTGCTGAAAATCTCTGATGAGTAATGCCATCCAGCTTTTCTCTCGCTCTCAAAAATGACAAATTGACCCATGATTCTGCGCCTGGAACAAACTCACCATTGATTCTCAAATCTAGACCAGCTACATATCCAGATGCGTCATTTTCGCCAGAGTAACGTATACGAACATTATCCAGATCAAAGGATATCAAATTGTCCAACTTCTTATAGAATATCTCAGATATCAATCTGAATTTTTTGTTACTCACCTTCTTCCAATAGAAGTCATAGCTTAGCCCACCTACCAAGTGAATAGATCTTTGAGATTTGATATTCTCATTTATAGTACCATCTAATCGACGTAGCTCCCTATAGAACGGTGGTTGGTAATAGACGCCTCCTGAGAGCTTAAAGGTAATATCCCTATCCCAGTTTAATGGTTGATAGAAAATTTGGGCTCGTGGACTTATATTAGTCTCTCCATTAAAACTCCAGTGATGTACTCTGACACCTCCTGTCAACTTAATCTCAAAGCGTGACGTATCTAGGTAAGAATAACTGTTCTGTACATAAGCTTGAAGCCGGAATGAATTGATATCGTTCTCTGACTTAAACACTTCATTTAGTTGTACCAATTGATCATCAAATGGAAGCGAAAATCCAGCTGAATCAAGCCTCTCCCATTCATTGAGTCGATCTCTGATATCTTCAGCCTGATACTTCAATCCCCACTGTAAGAAGTTATTGCGATTGTCATCCTCAGATTGTAATTCAAGTCCACCTTTTAATTCAACATTAGTAATCGTGTTCGCCAATCTGTTTCTGGCAAAAGTATGCTGAGTTCCGGTCCCTAATATTGCCACTTCATTAGTAGCACCTTCGCCTTCCAAGTCAAACTCAACTTGACTCAATCTATAAGAACCTAAAATATCAAAGCGTTCTGTTTCAGAATTGCCAAAATGGGATGCCAATAACTTTAGATAAATAGGATTCTTATCTCTTTCAGGCAACCATGTCAAAGAAAGACCACCCATCGCATTTTCAAAACCATCCTCTTCTTGTCCCTCAAACTGTGTACTTAGCTGTAAGACTTGTGTAAATAGACCTGTAGCGGAAACCCTTGACTCCGGAATAAAATCGAACGTACTTCTATTGTAATTCCCAAGTAGGCCTAATTGAATTGACTTTGTAAAGTCATAAGTTATCCATGATTGTATATCTGTAAATGTAGGGGTATACTCACCCGTAACATCCAGTGAGTTTAGCAAATACTGTGTTGTCTTATATCTTGCACCGACGATGTATCGTAACTTATTGTAAGCATTGGCACCAATCTTTTTACTACCTTCAAGATGTGCCGAGGCACCCAAAAAACTGGCTGAGGCTGAGGCTTTAAATTCATCCGGTCGCTTGTATCGGATATCTAATACAGAGGATAGTTTATCTCCATATCTGCTTTCGAATCCTCCAGAAGAAAACGAAACATCTCTTATCAAATCAATATTTGGAAAAGAAAGCCCTTCTTGTTGGTTAGACCTAATAAGTTGGGGTCTGAAGATCTCAAAGTCATTGACATATACTAGATTTTCGTCGTAGTTACCACCTCTCACATTATATTGAGAACTCAGCTCACCTCCGGTTCCCCCTGATGTACCCAAAGCAATATGTGGTAGGATAGATTCGAAGTTACCACTTGCCGTTGGCAGCTTTTTGAATTCTGTGACCTCCTCTCTCACCATACCGACATCTTCTATCTTACTATCTCTGATTGTTATATCTAAATCATAGACCTCCGGGACAAGTTTGATATTGATATTTCTCTTGGAATTGGCTGATAGAGCTTCTACCTTATAGGATGCATCTTGATATCCTATTCGAGACACTTTGAGATCTATAGCAACACCACTATCGACCCTTAGGCTATATTCCCCAAAGTTGTTTGTTTCCGCAGACTGTGAAGAACCATCAATATATACAGTGGCGAATTCAACTTCCTCCCCAGTATCTAGGTCTGAGATTACTCCAAAAATCGTTGCACTTTGGCCAATACAAATACCACTAATTAAGAGGCATATTAAGCTCAGCCATAGGTTGGATTCAATTCTAAAATTAGATATCAAAATTTCCTATTTTTAAATTCTTTAGTCTAACGATAGTATCTCTAGGATCATTGCTTTTGAAAACACTACTTCCAGCAACCAATACATCAGCTCCCGCTTTTAAAAGAGATTCTGCATTCTGCAATCCTACGCCACCATCGACTTCAATAAGTGTCTCTAAATTTCGGGTAATTATATGGTCTTTGAGTTGGCTAACTTTGTGTAATGTCCGATAGATGAACTTCTGACCGCCAAATCCGGGATTAACAGACATTAAACAGATTAAATCCAAGTCTTCCAACAGGTCTTCAAGGTTGGATACATTGGTTTGAGGATTGATCGCAATTCCCGCTTTACATCCTTTGCTTTTTATACCATGGATGAGCCTATGCGCATGATCAGTTGCTTCCAAGTGGAAGGTTACTACTTCAGCACCAATATCTATAAATTGATCTACATAATTTTCTGGATTAACGATCATCAGATGCACATCTAAAGGAATAGTTGCTTTAGCTTGAATCTGGCGAACAATCATTGGTCCAAATGATATATTCGGTACAAATACGCCATCCATTACGTCTACATGAATCCAATCTGCCTCACTCTCATTAAGCATGAGCACATCTTGATCCAGATTTCCAAAATTAGCGGCAAGAATTGATGGCGCTATGAGGTGTTTTTTATGCATGCAGATCTTTGGTATTAATGATGTCAAATGTATCACTATTATACCAAGAGATAGTAATTATTTATAATATGAAATAGAACGTCTAAGGTTTAGTTTTTGAGATCACGTCGATGTTTTCAGAAATTTCAAGATGATTCAAACGCAGAAACACCTTAGCTGAAGTGAATACGTCTTTCTCACAGTAAGTGAAGATCCGAGTGAGGTCATGTTGATTCCAATAAACCATATGTATCATGCTACCATCTATATCATCCTTAGGCGTCGGTATATCTAATATGGCAGCCAACAACCGTAACGATGTGTAATTCTTATAATCACCAAACCGCCATAGAACCATAGTGTCCAAAAGATGGTCCACTTGCCAAGGTTTCTTTCCTTTTAGGTCCAGCATTTTGGGCACTTTGATACCATGAATTATCATCCTTCTGCAGATATAAGGAATATCGAATTCCTTTATGTTGTGTCCGCAAATGGCTTGTTTGCTAGGTTTGTCAAAGTGCTTTTTAACCATGGAATTGAAAGCTGCCAGAATCTCAGCTTCATTATCTCCGAAGAAGCTCTTTGTTCTAAATGTCTTGATCTTTCTTTTTACATAGTCAAAATAACCTACTGAAATGCAGACAATTTTACCAAATTCAGAATAGATGCCAGCTCGCTTTGCAAATAAGTCAGCTGCCTCCTTTTCACCTAGAAATTTGTCTCGTTCTATAATCTTTGCTTTTTCTATCCATAGATACTGCATCTCTACTGATAAGTCTTCGAAGGAAGCAACTATGCCTGCTGTTTCAATGTCCAGAAATAGGATATCTGAAATTTTCTTTTTGGAAGCCATTACTTTTTATTTTAATAAATTCTACTTTATAGGTGTTTTCCACCATTAGCGAGCATACATTCTGATCATAGTTTACACCTAATTTACGGCTAAAGCTTTTATATCTAGTTAGTTAGGTAGATATTTGAGCCAAATAATTAACGCTATGGCATCAAAAAATAATTCAAGCTCCATATTTGGAATCATACTTATACTAGCCTTATTGGCGCTTAATGGGTATCAATGGATGAAATCTTCACAGTTAAAGCAAGAGTTAACTTCACAGAAATCTCAATTCCTGGATTTGGAAAAAATCAATACTGAATTAGACTTCAATTATCAGACTAAGCTTGAAGAGTTAGAAGGAATGAGAGGCGAAAACCAAGAACTCAATGCAAGAATAGATGCACAAAAATCTGAATTGGCTAAGCAAAAGCAAAAAATCAGTGGTTTGATCTGGACTCAAAAGGAACTTGGAAAAGCCAAGGATGAATTAACAAATCTCAATGCATTAGCTGACCAATACATTGCAGAAATCTCCAAGTTAAAATCTGAGAATCAAGTATTAACTAGTCAAAATGTGGCTCTCAATGAAGCCAATAACCTTCTGAATGATGAAGTATCCGTCAATAAGAAGAGAATATCATCTCTGGATTCTGTTCAGACTATACTCGTAAGCCAAAAAGAAGAACTGGATCAAAACAATACGGTGCTATCCGGTAAAGTAGATATTGCAGAAGCTATTAAGGTTAATTACTTGGAAATAAATGGATATGATGTAAAGGATGGTGGAGACCTTTCGCAAAAGAGTCGAGCTAAGAAAGTCGAACTACTAAGAACTTGTTTGACTACAGAAACTAACTTAATTACACCTGAAGGAGAAAAGGAATTCTATATTAGATATACTGATCCATTAGGACAGATTATTCATATCCCTGATGCTGGATCTGGTTCGTTTACAGAGAAACTCAATGGCGAAGAAATTCGATATACAACTTCAGGCACGATCGATTATAAAAACAAAGAGACAAGAGCCTGCCTTGATTTCAGACCAAATTATCAGCTTTCTAAGGGTATCTACAAGGTACATGTGTATCAAAATGGATTTGAAGTAGGCAAGGGAGACTTTGTGCTCAAATAAATAAGACATTTATAAATTATCAAAGTGCTTCTGTTATATAATAGGAGCACTTTTTATTTATATGACACCTTAATGAGCAGTTAATTCAATAAAACAATCTACAATGTTTACCCCAAGACTTTGTAAGTGGCCTTATCTACACATTTGAAAGAACCGTTCAAATAATAAATTGTTATTCATGTAGTTTGTGCTTGCATACTATAATAGCACACATTAGGCAACTATGATAGGATATCGATTTACAAAATACCTGGAGCAAGAAGGCACGTCACTCTTTGATCGTCTATTGGAGCTATTTAAGGAATTATTGATTCATACTTCAGGTGATGTGTCTGAAGCCTTATCATGGCTAACAGAGATAGACAAACAACATAATCTTACCACTCCTGAGTACGGCATTGCAGATTTTATCCAAGAATTAGAGGAAAAGGGATATATCACCAAACCTGGTCAAAATGGGATGCCAGGGAAACCTAATCCTACAAAGAAAATGGAATCTTCTCTGAGGAAGCATGCATTAGACGAAATCTTTGATCAATTAAAAAAGTCTAAGAAAGGTAAGCATGACACTAGGTCTGTTGGACAAGGAGATGAAATAACCTCCGAGCTTAAGCCTTATGAATTTGGTGACAAACTTGAAAAATTATCCTTATCTGAATCTTTAAAGAATGCGCAGATTAACCATGGTCTGGACGATTTTAAATTAACCCAAGATGATCTGGAGGTACATGAAACCTACTTTCAAACACAAACAAGCACTGTCTTGATGATAGATATCTCTCACTCTATGATCCTATATGGTGAAGATAGAATTACCCCTGCAAAAAAAGTCGCCATGGCTTTGGCAGAGATGATTACAACAAAGTACCCGAAGGATAGTCTTGACATAATCGTCTTTGGAAATGATGCATGGAAAATTGACATCAAGGATCTACCATATCTAGAAGTCGGCCCTTATCATACTAATACAGTCGCAGGATTAGAGTTGGCCATGAACATTTTGCGAAGAAGGAAAAATCCAAATAAGCAAATTATGATGATTACAGATGGAAAACCTACTTGTATTAAGAAAGGTAAGAAGTACTACAAGAATGCATTTGGATTGGATAGGCAAATAATGAACCGAACGTTAGGTCTTTCTGCAAAGGCTAGAAAACTAGGTATCCCGATCACCACCTTTATGATTGCTCGAGATCCTTGGCTTGTCAAATTTGTGGACCAATTTACAAAAGCCAATAATGGAAAAGCCTTCTATAGCTCATTGCAAGGACTTGGCGAATTTCTGTTTATGGATTATAAAAACAACAAGAGAAAGAAAAGAAGATAATACGGGTATACAATAAAGTTAAAGCACAAATAATGGACATCAGTAAAATAAAGACACTAGGCCAACTTAAGAAATCAGGTTATAAGCCAAAGAGTATTAAAGAAGAGATTAAGGATAATCTAAAGAAACGCATTCAGTCGGGAGATGAAAGCTATGAAGGTATTATAGGATTTGACGATACGGTTATACCAGACTTAGAAAGAGCCTTATTGTCCAAGCATAATATTCTCCTTCTTGGGCTAAGAGGGCAGGCAAAAACGAGAATTGCCCGATTGACAACCAATTTCTTAGATGACTATATTCCATATATTGCTGGCTCTGATTTGAATGATGATCCTTTGATGCCCTTATCTAGTTCAGCGCTAGATATATTGGCTGAGCATGGAGACGATACACCCATTGAATGGCTTTCTGCTGAAGACAGATATATTGAGAAATTAGCTACTCCAGATGTAAGTATTGCTGACTTAGTTGGCGATGTGGACCCTATAAAGGCTGCAACTCTCAAGTTACCCTACTCGGATCCAAGAGTTATCCATTACGGACTTATACCTAGGGCACACAGATGTATTTTTGTACTGAATGAATTACCTGACTTACAGGCCAGGATACAAGTAGCTCTATTCAATATCTTACAGGAAGGTGACATGCAAATCAGAGGGTTCAAACTGCGATTGCCTTTGGACATCCAATTTCTCTTTACCGCCAACCCTGAAGATTATACCAATAGAGGATCTATCATTACACCATTGAAAGATAGAATTGAAAGTCAAATCTTAACACACTATCCTCAAACGATAGAAATTTCTAAGCAGATTACAGCGCAGGAAGTTAATGTAGATGAGGGACTCAGACAATCCATTCATATACCTGACTTAATGAAGGATCTGATGGAGATGATTGTCTTTGAGGCAAGGGAAAGTGAACTCATCGATGAAAAGAGTGGTGTCTCTGCAAGGCTATCCATATCTGCAATGGAAAATTTATATAGCGCTGTAGAACGTCGTATGCTAAAGAACAAGGAGAAAAAAGGAGTAGCAAGAATATCTGATCTTTGGGCTATCATACCATCTATCACTGGCAAGGTTGAACTGGTATATGAAGGTGAGCAGGAAGGTCCATACGGTGTGGCTCTGGCTCTAATCAGCCAGGCAGTAAAGAAGCTATTCCTAGAGTATTTTATGCATCCTGATAAGGCATTGAAAGCTGAAAAGGATAAATATGGCACTGTTAGAGCTTGGTTCGCTAGCGGAAATGAGGTAGATATTCTTAATGACTGCGACCAAAAGCAATATGAAGCATTACTTAAAAGTGTGGCCGGGGTAGATAAGATTATCAAGAACATCAATGTACCTAAGGAAGAAGCCTTCTTATATATGGAGTTTCTATTACATGGGCTTTCAGAAACAGAGACCATTAGCAAAAGGATTTTGGACCGAAGTCTCAATTTCAGTGATCCACTTGGTACTATGTTGGATGAATTAAATAACTAGAATTGTTTAACTTTTTGTTAGATGTAATCGTCTATAATTCGAGACAATTTTGTGTTATGAAATATATACTATCATCCCTGATTCTTTTATTAGCTTTTTCTGCTGTTCTAGTGGGTCAACAAGATGCAAAAGAGTCCGAAGTTATTGAAGGTGCTTCTATGACATTTGAAGCGCCTCATGTGCATATAGGTGACGTAAAAAAAGGAGACAAGGTCGAAATGGAATTCCCATTTACCAATACCGGTACTGAAGATCTAAAAATTGAAATCGTCTCTGGTTGCGAATGTACAACCTTAGATTGGCCAAGAAAACCCATCAAACCAGGAGATACAGCTTTCATATCAGCAATCTTTGACAGTACCGAAAAAGAAAAATCAGAAACAGTAGAGATTGATATAAACTTAGAGAACACAGATCCCGATTCTGGATATCCAATGTTTAAGATTATCAGTTATACATTTGAACTCAAAGAGTAATTGGTATTTCGCAGATTATTCAACGTTGTTTCTCTAAGAGATTAAATCACTCTTTCGAGCTTATGAAGGAGGATACCTTTTTCTTAGTTACAAGAAAAGCCTTGCTGGATCCAAAATTCAACAGCCTCGTCGAAAGAGATTTCATTTCCATTTACATCTGTGAAAATGGTATTACCATCTTCGCATAGTTCTAAACTATCTTCCCCAGTGCTATTCTCGCATTGAACACATCCATCACCACAAGCTGTAAACATCATGGCAGCTAGAAGGACAACTGATACTAAATAAAACTTTGTTTTCATAAAAAAGAAAACGCTAATACTAGTCGTTTATTTTAAGGACTTCCAAGAAAGCCTTTTGTGGCACTTGTACAGAACCAATTTGACGCATCTTCTTCTTACCTTTCTTCTGCTTTTCGAGGAGCTTTCTCTTTCTGGTTATATCCCCTCCATAACATTTCGCAGTCACATCTTTCCTCATCGCACTGATTGTTTCTCTGGCAATAACCTTTTGACCGATAGCGGCTTGAATAGCAATCATAAACTGTTGCCGAGGCAATAACTCCTTCAGCTTCTTGCATATCCTTCTTCCAAATGGATCCGACTTAGTACGGTGAACCAATGCAGACATGGCATCTACATTGTCTCCATTGAGTTTGATATCCAATTTGACTAAATCAGAAGCTCTATAATCTATAGGTGTGTAATCAAAGGAAGCATATCCTTTAGAGATAGACTTTAACTTATCATAGAAGTCAAAGACAATCTCCGCCAGTGGTAACTCGAAAGTTAATTCTATTCTTTCTTGAGTCAGATAATGTTGCTTACTCAAAGTACCTCTCTTATCCATACATAGTGTCATAATAGAACCAATGAACTCTGGCTTTGTGATTATCTGAGCCCTAATAAATGGCTCTTCTACCCTATCAATTCGTGTAGGATCAGGCAAATCATTTGGTGTATTAATAGTCAACTTGTCACCCTTTTTGGTATAGGCGAAGTAAGATACATTTGGTACCGTCGTAATAACTTCCTGTCCAAACTCTCTACTCAATCTCTCCTGCACTATCTCTAAGTGTAGCATTCCTAGAAAGCCAACTCTAAACCCAAAGCCCAGAGCTACAGAAGATTCTGGCTCGTAGACCAATGCAGCATCATTGAGTTGTAATTTTTCAAGACTGTCTCGTAGGTCTTCAAAATCGTCATTATCTATTGGGTATAATCCAGCGAATACCATAGGCTTCACTTCTTCAAATCCCTTTATGCCTTCAGCACATGGATTAGCCACCGTAGTGATTGTATCACCTACTTTGATCTCTTTACTCTCTTTAATACCAGTAATGATATAACCCACATCTCCTGCATGTAAGGACTTACGCGGTTCCATATCCAGCTTTAATATGCCAATCTCATCTGCTGCATACTCTTTACCTGTATTGACGAATCTGACCTTATCTCCTTTGTTGATTGTACCATTTACTATCTTGAAATAGGCAATAACCCCTCTAAAGGAGTTAAACAAAGAATCAAAAATAAGTGCTTGCAAGGGTAGCGAAGTATCTCCCTTTGGAGAAGGTATCTTCTCTACTATGGCACTTAATATATTTTCGACACCAAAACCTGTCTTTCCACTTGCATGTACAATATCCTCCAGTTCCACCCCAAGCAAATCTATAATTTGATCAGAAACCTCTTCTATCATGGCACTCTCCATGTCTACCTTATTGAGGACAGGGATAATCTCTAGATCATGTTCTAGAGCAAGATATAGATTGGAAATAGTCTGCGCTTGTATTCCTTGACTTGCATCGACTAAAAGTAATGCGCCTTCACAAGCAGCGATAGACCTAGATACTTCATAGGAAAAATCAACGTGTCCTGGAGTATCAATCAGATTCAGAATATATGTCTTACCATCCGTATGCTTATACTCTAGCTGAATTGCATGGCTTTTGATAGTAATTCCACGTTCTCTTTCTATATCCATGTCATCCAAAGCCTGATCCTGCATATCTCTTTCTGCTATTGTAGAGGTATACTCTAACATTCTGTCAGAAAGTGTGCTCTTTCCATGATCAATATGGGCTATCACACTGAAATTCCTAATTTTTTCCATATGCGTGCAAAAATAGGGCTTTTAAAGGTGTAGTTCAGAACTGCTTCAGCTTATTAAAAATAAGTCAGAAGAGTAAATACTATGAGGATTTCGATCGCCTAAATCTCAAAAATGAACCCATTTTGCTTCGCTTCCTCATACTTTATTGCATCAAAGGAATAGAGCTTTGCTGGGCGATGGGATACACCTGCTTGTAATTCATGTAGTGTTTTCAAAATACCCATGCTGAGGATTTTCTTTCTGAAATTTCGTTTATCCAGATCATGCTTCAATATGACTTCGTATAACTTTTGGAGCTCGGTCAAGGTGAATTTTTCAGGAAGTAGTTCGAAGCCAATTGGTCTCAACTTCAGGTCTTGCCTTAATCTTGCCAGGCAGGTCTCCATAATGCTTAGGTGATCAAAGGCGAGAGTCTCAATGTCTCCAACCTCTTTCCATGCTACCTTTTCAGCAAAAGAGGCAGGTCTTATATCCACTTTAGAAATATTGACCAACGAATAATAGGCTATCGTAATTACCCGCCCACTTGGGTGCCTATCCACTTGACCGAAAGTGTATACTTGATCTAAATAGACATTTTTAACGCCTGTCAGTTGGTGAAGTACACGCTTAGCTGAATCATCGAGATTTTCATCTGGTCTGACGATATCTCCAGGTAATGCCCACATACCAGAATAGGGATCCTCGCCCCTTTTAATCAAGAGTACCTTTAGATTCAAATTATCAAATCCAAATATGATGTTATCTACTGAAAAAGCAGACTTATATAATTCTTTCTGAAAAGGCATTCAGAACAGTTAGTTTTGGGAGTAAATATAGTGAAATCCTATGCTTATAAACTTACTTAGCGATACGGTAACAAAGCCTACCAAAAACATGCGTTTAGCTATGGCCAATGCAGAAGTTGGAGACGATGTTTTTCAGGAAGATCCAACAGTTAATGCGCTGCAGAATCGAATGGCCGAGATGTTTGGCCATGAAGCGGCACTCTTTTGTCCTTCTGGCACCATGACCAATCAGATAGCTATCAATGTACACACCAACCCATTGGAAGAAGTGATCTGTGACTATACCTCTCATATTTACCAGTATGAAACATCAGGTTATGCCTATAATGCACGTGTTGGCATCAATTTGCTTCATGGAGAATATGGTAAAATCAATGCTGATCTAGTAGAACAAGCAGTGAAAAGCAAATATGATTGGCTGCCTATATCCAAGCTTGTTGTATTAGAAAATAGCACCAATAAAGGAGGTGGTAATTATTACAATCTAGATGAGCAAAAAGCAATAAAAACTATCTGTGATAAACATAATCTCAAGTTGCATCTAGATGGTGCAAGACTTTTCAATGTTATCGCAGAAACAAAGGAAAGCACCTTAGACATTGGTGCTTGCTACGATAGCATATCTATCTGCTTGTCCAAAGGCTTAGGTGCTCCGGTTGGCTCTGTACTGATCAGCGATAAGAAGACCATCGATAAGGCCAGAAGATTTAGGAAAGTAATGGGAGGAGGTATGAGACAGGCAGGAATAATCGCTGCAGGTTGTATGTATGCCTTAGACAATCATGTAGATCGATTATCTGAAGATAATCAGAATGCTAAAGAGATTGGTCTATTCTTAAGTGGGTTATCGTTTGTCGAAGAGGTTATGCCTGTGAAAACTAACATTGTTATTTTTTCACTGAAAGAGAGAATGGCTCAGCCAATGGTAGATCAACTGAAACTGAATGGTATTCTAGCCTCAGCATTTGGACCTCAACAAATTCGATTTGTGACGCATATGGAAATAACGAGCGACATGATTGCCGAGCTTAAGCGAATTCTGAAAACTTTCTAGGTAGGATATAAAAAACTAGATTACTAATCTTCGGATGACTCCCTTCGATTGAGTTCATCCCGGATCTTGGCCGCCTTTTCGTAATCTTCATTTTCTAAGACGTTCTCCAACATTTGCTTGAGGGCTTTCACTGAGTATTGATCAAAAGAGTCTGGCTTTGGCTCCTCTGTTAGTATACTGTTCTTCTCACTATCCTCAGATTCATTAAGTACAACACCCGCCTGATCCATGATAAAATCAAAAGTATAAATTGGACTCTTAAATCTTACAGCCATCGCAATCGCATCAGATGTCCTGGAGTCAATAACAAACTCTTCACCTTCTCTAGTGCAAACCAACTGTGCATAGAAGATTCCATCAAGAAGATTATTTATCACTACTTCTCGAAGTTCTACATCAAAGGTATCTAAGGTGTTTTTGAATAGATCATGGGTCAACGGACGATTAGGAATCATTCTCTCCATAGCAACAGCAATTGCCTGTGCTTCGAAACCGCCTATCACAATGGGCAATCGTCTATTTCCCTTCACCTCACCAAGTACAACAGCGTAATTATGTGATTGCGTCACGCTATGAGAAAGAGCAACGATTTCTAAGTCTATTTTCTTCATCAAGTTAACCTCTTATCCGTAATTGTGGAGTTATATAGTGATTTAGGCCGATTTAAGGGATTAATCGCTAAAAATCTTAACGTCGAGCAAATATAGAATATTTTAATACGTTCTTTACAGTCTATAAAAATGGAAAACCAAAGACTTAGTCAACTACTGGAATTATTGAAGTTATCTCCTGATGATAGTTTCCTACTGTTTGCTGTAGGAAAAGAATATGAAGGCCAAGAAAATTATGATTTAGCACTGAAGTATTACTTAAAGTTGAAAGATAGCGATCCTGAATATATCGGCTTATATTATCATTTAGCTCATCTATACATACTGTTACAAGAAGATATACTCGCCCTGAGCATATTCGAACAAGGGATAACGTTGGCTAAGAAGCAAGGTGATTTCCATGCCTTATCGGAGTTAAATAATGCCAAGACCAATTTGGAGATTACGCTAGGTAATTAGAATACTTATATTTCTATATGACCAGTAAATACAGATTGAGCAGGTCCAAATAACCGAATATTGGTGTAAGCCTCATCTACATCAAAATCGACCCTTAATAATCCACCCTTAGCTTGAACAGAAACACTTTGAGGTCCCACCAATCCTTGACGAGACATTATGGCTGCAGCTACAACACCAGTTCCGCAGGCTAATGTCTCATCCTCAACCCCACGTTCATAGGTTCGGATGTGCAGTTTGTTTTCACCTTCTACGATATAGTTCACATTTGTACCTTCCTCTGCAAATCGATCATTATACCTAATACTTCTCGCTTTAGATACCAAGTTCAGTGATGATAAGCCATTTAAATCAACATCTAAGCGAGATACATAATGGGGCGATCCCGTATTCATATAGACATTCTGATCATCTATAGCTTCTACCTTACCAACAGGCGACATGCTGATAGAAACACCCTCTGCTTCTATCTGACCTTGATGAGGGCCATCAGCAGCAAGGAAGGACATTTCTTTACCGACATAGCCTAAGCTGTAAGCGAAGTGCACTGTACACCTGCCTCCATTACCACACATACTAGAAATGGCACCATCGGCGTTATAATAGATCATCTCCAAATCATAGCCTTCTAATTCCTTTATGATAATGAGGCCATCGGCACCAATACCAAAGTGACGTTTGCACAAGCTGTTTATATCTGATTTTGAAAGATGCTGATTGATTTCTTTATTCTTGAATCCATCTATCATAATGAAATCATTCCCAGCTCCGTGATACTTTGTAAACTCTAAATGCATTTTATTCGTTATGGTAGTGCAATTTATATGTTTTTAGGTGTAGGTAGAAGTCTAGTGATATTTGGTAACAAAACCTAAACTACTTAAGTTTGTCATATGACTAAAAGTCTTAATACGATAATCATCGCTATCCTCTGTTCTACCATTAGTATAGTGGTCTATGATTACTATCATGGTCATACCGTACAACAGTTGGATGAATATTATGCTAAGCTAGTGGCTCATGTGGATGATAATACCTCACCATCCATGCTATCTCGTAATTCAGCGGTTGGTCAATTAAGCTTTATAGAACCAGCAAAAAGTGCGAAAGATGCTGTTGTTGCCTTGGAGACTATCGTCGTTACAAATGAAGGACTAAGAAAAGATAAGTATTCCAAGTCGAGTGGGTCAGGTGTTTTGATAAGTAGAAATGGACATATCGTTACCAATTATCATGTTGTAGAAAATGCAGATGACATCAATGTCACCATGGAAGACAAACGTGAGTATAAAGCTGAATTGATAGGTCATGACAGATCAACAGATATTGCCTTACTCAAAATTAATGCGGAGAATCTTCCATTCTTAAAATTTGGAAATTCTGCTGACTTACAAGTTGGCGAGTGGGTATTGGCAGTTGGCAATCCATTTCAATTAAGCTCCAGTGTGACAGCCGGTATCGTCAGTGCCAAGGCTAGAAGTATCAATATATTTAAGAGACCTGGTGTAGAGTCATTCATTCAGACAGATGCTGCCATTAATCCTGGTAATAGTGGAGGTGCATTAATCAATACGGTAGGAGAACTAGTGGGTATCAATACAGCTATCCTCACCTACACAGGCAAATACGAAGGATTCTCATTTGCTATTCCAAGCAATATGGTCAACAAAGTGATAACTGACCTCCGTGAGTATGGCGCTGTCCAACGAGCTTGGATGGGCATAACCATACTCAATGTCAACGAGCGAAGAGCTAATGCCTTAGGGCTCGAAGAGATAAGTGGTGTCTTTATTGATCTAGTAGAAAAGGATGGGGCTGCCAAGCAAGCTGATTTGCGCTATGAAGATGTAATTATTTCTATCAATCAAGAAAAGACAGAAAGTAAACCCGTCTTCCTCGAAATACTTGGCCAATACAGACCCGGAGATACTGTCGATGTAGAATATATCCGTAATGGGAAGAAAAGTAATGTCCAAGTCACATTAAGAAATCAGTTAAATACAACTGATTATATCGCAGTCAGAAAAGACAAAATATTCACAGAGCTGGGATTTGAATTAAGAGATTTAGATTCTAAAGAGAAAAAAGATAATTCCACAGAAGGTATAATGGTTGTAAGCATTTATAAAGGAAGTAAAATTGAATCTGTCAACATGGATCCTGGATATATCATAACCAGCATCAATGAACAACCTGTTACAAGTATTAAACAATTCAAGAAGTTATTAGAAAACGAAAATGGACTTATCTATCTTAATGGGATCTATGAAAACTATCCCAGAGAGTGGGAATATAAGTTTTACAAATAACCTCATTCTTATTTCTATTATAATCCTAACAAACTTTTCAAAAGACAATTATGGCCATTAAAAAAGTAAGACTCAGTCGCATAGATGATAACGTCAACTTCGTTGCTACGAATGAAGACAATAGCTCAATCCTGATGGATGGCTCTCCAGCCATTGGCGGCAAAAGAAATGGGATTAGACCAATGGAAACTTTACTAATGGGGGTTGCTGGGTGTAGCGGTATAGATATCGTCGTCATTCTCAAAAAGATGAAACAAAAGATCAGAGATCTGAAGATTGACGTAGAAGCGGAAACCTACAAGGAAGATAATGTAACTAAATACAAAAGCATCCACCTACATTTTAATCTTTGGGGAGAGATCAGAGAAGATAAACTGCAAAAAGCTATAGATATGTCTATGGACACTTACTGTTCCGTTGCTAAGATCCTTGAAAAGGCGACGACGATTACAAGCAGTTATACACTAAAGGAATAGGATAATTCAAAACAAATAAGGCATGACTTCACATCATGCCTTATCTATATATTTGAGAATTTAAATTTTCCCTTAGCTGAGTAGAGACTGTAATTTCATTGCAAGACCCATATCGCCTTGTATTTTGATCTTTCCACTCATTACAGCCATCATTGGATTTAATTCACCTTGCTGTAGCTTTATCAGATCTTCCATACTCATTGTGATAGTACAATCTGCATCCTTATTATCAGCTGAGACTACATTGGCTTCACCTGTTCCATCTATAAATACTGGCTGATCATCTAGCAGAAACTTAATTGTGGCTCCTATTGGAGCTACCCTACCAGCTGACTCATTGAATTTTTCGATTACTTGTTCTGTCATATTTCCGTATAATTTATGATTCAAATTTTAAAACATTGTCCTCTTTTATAATTAATGCATCCGGGTGACGCAATGTTTCTGCTAAACTTGAAATTTTTACTAATTCATACTTATAAAAGAATTTCATTGTATGAATTTTTTCTTCATAGAAGCTATGCGGTAAGGATTTATTACCTGTCACCAAAGCTGTTTTTGATATGGTTGCCATTTTTAGCCATTGCCAAGCGACTACTATAATGGACATATATTCCATAAATGTTGTTGCATCAGCTATATAGCGCTCGTGCCTTCCTGACATAGCATATTGAAGCAGATGTGCTAGTGTGGCTTCCATATTCTTTGTAGCACCTACTAATTGGTCCACATATGGTTTGAGGTCATCATAATTAGAAGCGGCAGTAATCGTCTCCTTTATTTCTTCACTTAGAAATCTCATTGCAGCGCCACCTTTCATCACTACTTTACGTCCCAATAGATCTAACGACTGTATACCCGTCGTCCCTTCATATAAAGACATGATTCTTATATCTCTGTAGTATTGCTCCAAAGGGAAATCTGTGCAGAAACCATAGCCACCTAAAATTTGTAGTCCTGTACTTATAGAATGTTGACCAGCTTCAGAGGGATAGGTCTTAGCTATAGGTGTGAGAAGTTCTAGTAAATCATGATATCTTTCCTTTTGATCCTCATCTCCATATTCTGCCATATCATGATAATAAGCCGCCTGCATAAGTACGGCAACAGATCCCTCAGTGATGGACTTCTGAAGCAGCAGCATTCTTCTGACATCTGGATGATCGATTATAGTTACTTGCTCATGATCTATATTTTTCTGACCCCCGTCAAGAATTCGTCTTCCTTGGGGCCTTTCCTTTGCATATTGTAACGAAGCATAGTAAGCAGCTGTGGCAACTGCAGCAGCGGTAATACCAACATCTATCCTAGCGCCATTCATCATTTGGAACATACATTTGAGACCTTGATTTTCTGGTCCAACCAACCAACCTGTAGCCTCAGCCTTTTCTCCAAATACAAGATGCGTGGTGCAATATCCTCTTTGACCCATCTTCTGAAAATCACCAACTGTATCTACATTGTTACTCTCCAAACTGCCATCAGCCAATATTTTCTTTTTAGGAACGACAAAGAGAGAAATTCCTTTAGTGCCTGGAGGCGCACCATCAATTCGGGCTAATACCAAATGCACAAAATTGTCACAATACTCATGATCGCCACCTGAGATAAATATCTTCTGTCCCTTAATAGCATAAGAACCATCGCTGTTTGGCTTTGCTGAAGTCGTTATATCTGAAAGAGAACTTCCTGCTTGTGGCTCCGTAAGACACATTGTTCCACCCCACTTACCAGCCATCATGTTTGGTACATAAGTGTCTATTAGATCCTGCTCACCAAAGGTGACAATCAAGTCCGCAGCTCCCGTAGTCAATCCAGCATATCCACCCACACTATTATTGGCACTAGCAGAAATATGTGATAAAGCTACAGATATCGTATGTGGTAGTTGCATACCTCCAACTTCATAATCAAACGTGGCACCTATCATTCCATTTTGTCCAGCATACTTCATTATTTCACCGACAGCTGGGTGTACGATGATCTTTCCATCTTTATAGTGTGCTGGGTTCTCGTCCATTTCCTTCAATACTGGATACATGACCTTATCCGCATAATCCTTTGAAGATTGTATTAATATATCTATACTTTCTTTATCATAATCTTTGAACCTATCTAGCTTACAGAGGTTTTGTACTTGAAGCATCTCGTGTAGGACAAATTTTAAATTGTCCATACTGATGTATTTAGCCATTTATATAAATTTGTTTATTAGTTTAAAATTTATACTAATATATAGCAAAAAGTGACACTATGTCATCTTTTTGTTAGATTTGTATTAATCAATACTTATATTTAATGAAATACCGCCTTCAAAAAGTAGCAGTTCTGGGTTCTGGTGTTATGGGATCAGGGATAGCTTGCCATCTGGCTAACATTGGTTTAGATGTTGTTTTACTTGATATCGTCCCTTTTGACCTTAAGGAAGAGGATAAAAACAAGAAAGTAGTGAGAGACAGTGTTGCCAATGGTGCACTCAAAGCAGCTCTCAAATCCAAGCCTGCCCCGCTCTACGCTAAAAAGTTTGCCTCCAGAATCCAAACAGGAAATTTCGATGATGATTTACATCTGATCGCGGATGCAGACTGGGTTATAGAAGTTATTCTCGAAAACCTTGAGATTAAGAAAAGTCTATTCGAGAAGGTCGAGTCTCATGTAAAACCTGATGCTCTTGTAAGTTCTAATACCTCAAGTATTCCAATACACCTACTAATTGAAGGGCGATCAGAGGATTTTAAGAAAAGGTTCTGCGGAACGCATTTTTTCAATCCACCACGCTACATGTCTCTTTTAGAGATCATCCCTCATGATACAACGGATCCAGAGGTGATTGATTTCTTTATGGAATACGGAGATTCATTTCTAGGCAAAGATACCGTACTCTGTAAAGATACGCCTGCATTCATTGCTAATAGAATCGGTGTAATGTCTGGAGCTAAAATGTATCAGCTAACGGAGAAGTATGATATGAAAATAGAGGAAGTAGATGCACTTACTGGGCCTCTAATCGGGAGACCCAAAACAGCTACTTTCAAACTGCAAGATTTAGTAGGTATAGATACAGGTGATAAGGTTTCTAGATTTGTATCTAATAATACACCAGGCGATCCATTCTTCGAAGAAGTGAAAAAAGCTGGCAATCCTAAGTTCATTGATTTCCTTTTGGATAATAAATTTCTGGGTAATAAAACGAAAAAAGGATTCTATGTTAAGACAAAGGAAAGGGATGAGAAAGGTAAGAGTATCTATCTGGCACTGGACTTAAAGACACTTGAGTACAATAAGGCAATCAAACCAAGAATGGAATCTGTTGGTGAAGCTCGTAAAATAGAAATAATGAGCAAGCGATTAGATACCTTGGTTAGTGGCACTGCCAAAGGCAACCTCTTCCTTAAAGAATATTTTGCCAGCTTATTCTCCTACACTGCTTTAAGAGTACCTGAAATTAGTGATAGTTACTACAGCGTCGATGATGCTATGAGAGCTGGATATCGATGGTCTATGGGACCTTTCGAATTATGGGATGAATTAGGCATGCAGAAAGGCATAGATTTGATAAAAGAACAAGGAGAAACCGTACCAAACTGGGTACAAAAAATGAGTGATTCTGGTGCCAAATCATTTTACAAAAATGAAAACGGGCAAAAGTTATCTTATGATTTAAGCACTTCATCATATGTGCCAGTAGCCAGTACTCAAGGCATGATAATACTGGAAACCTTAAGAGATAAAACCCCAGTACTTAAGAATACTGAATGCACTGTACATGATATTGGAGACGGTGTGATGTGTCTAGAATTCCAGACCAAGAGCAACGCTATCGGTCAAGGCATTGGTCAAGGCTTGTATGAAGCAATACAAAAAGCGGAGAATGAAGGCTGGACTGGTGTTGTTGTGGGTAATAATGCTGAGAACTTTACAGTTGGTGCCAACATAATGAATGTGGGCATGTTTGCCATGCAAAAGCAATTTGACAAACTCGATGAGATGGTCAATGCATTCCAACAGATCTGCATGTACATGAGGACGTCAAAAGTCCCTGTAGTCAATGCCACACAAGGATATGTTTTCGGTGGGGGTTGTGAAATGACGATGCATGCCAACGGGGCTGTGTGTGCTGCTGAATCCTACATTGGACTTGTCGAAGTTGGTGTCGGATTGATACCTGGAGGTGGAGGTACTAAAGAAATGGCCTTAAGAGCATCGGACAAATATTTTGATGGTGATGTGAAGATTCCTACGCTAATAGACCACTTCAAACCAATAGCTACGGCAGAGGTTGCTACCTCTGCTTGGGAAGCGTACGAGAAGAATCTACTCCTTATTACTAAAGATGAAGTCACACCAAGAACACCTAAGAATATTAATCTTGCCAAAGACATGGTGATAGACTTAGCTAAGAATTATGTAGCTCCTGTCCCTCGTAAAGATGTGACAGTTCTAGGAAGAGGTGGTCTGGCCACTTTACATACAGCGATTAATGAATTCCGATTGGGTAATTATATGTCTGATTATGATGTACAAATTGCAAGGAAAGTAGCCTTCGTTATGTGTGGTGGAGACTTAACAAGTGCTCAAAAGGTCAGCGAACAATATCTGTTGGATTTAGAAAGAGAGGCTTTCCTTTCACTTCTAGGGAATCAAAAAACCCTGGATCGAATTCAGTATATGTTAATGAATAATAGACCGCTTAGAAACTAATTTTATAAATCAGTAATAATTAGAAATAAAACATGGACGCATATATAGTTAAAGGGTTTAGATCAGCAGTTGGAAAAGCACATAAAGGTGGATTTAAAAATTACCGATCTGATGATTTAGCAGTGGATATCATTAAGCATCTGATTGCTTCAGTCCCCCAGTTGGACCCAAACACAGTAGATGATGTTATTGTCGGATGTGCTAATCCTGAGGGAGAGCAAGGACTACAAATAGGAAGATTGATTGCTGCTAGAGCATTGGGACAAGATGTACCAGGCGTTACAATCAATAGATATTGTGGTTCAGGTCTTGAAGCCATATCAATGGCAGTAGGAAAAATCAGAGCTGGGTATGGTCATATATACATAGCAGGTGGTGCAGAAAGCATGAGCTCTGTACCAATGACCGGATACAAATTGGCGCCTAGTTACAAGGCCAACCAACATAATATCAACTATCACGTTGGTATGGGTCATACAGCAGAAGCTGTCGCAGTGAAGTACGAGGTCACAAGAGAAGAAGCTGATGCGTTCTCCGTAGAATCACATAGAAGAGCTGCTAATGCCATAGACAATGGATACTTTAAAGATGAAATAGTGCCTGTCACAGTGGAGGAAGTATTTGTCAAAAATGGCCAACGTGTAGAAGCTTCTCATGTAGTAGATACTGATGAAGGACTTAGAAGAGGCACCTCTATGGAAGGATTAGCTAGACTTAGAGCAGTATTCAAAAAAGACGGTATAGTAACAGCCGGCAACTCTTCTCAAACTTCTGATGGCGCAGCTTTTACCTTAGTCATGAGTGAAGAGATGGTCAAGACACTAAACCTTGAACCAGTAGCCAGACTAATGTCTTGTTCTGTAGCTGGAGTAGATCCGCTCTACATGGGCATCGGTCCTTGTTCGGCGATTCCAAAAGCGCTTAAAGTCGCTGGCTTAAAATTAGGTGACATAGAACAAACAGAATTGAATGAAGCGTTTGCTGCTCAAGCTCTAGCTGTTATCAAAACTGCTGGCTTAGACCACAAAAATGTTAATGTCAATGGAGGAGCAGTTGCTTTAGGTCATCCACTTGGATGTACTGGCGCTAAACTTACAGTCCAGTTGCTAAATGAAATGAGACGTCGCAATCAAAAATATGGGATGGTCACCGCATGTATAGGAGGTGGTCAGGGAATAGCCGGTATATTCGAGAGATTGTCATAGTTTTAAGATATAGCCCCTTAAACTATCACAAACGGGATAGACTAGATAATTATGAAAGGTAAAGCAGAACTGGGAAAAAGAGAAAAAAATAAGGAGGTAGTAAGGTTGCAACTATTGGATGCCGCTAAAACATTATTCGCTGACAAGGGTATGGAAAATACGACTGTATCCGAAATTGTAAAAATCTGTTCTTTGGGAAGAGGCACCTTCTATAATTATTTCACAGACATAAAGCACATATTCGATAAGGTTAATGAAAATATTAACCAAGAAATAGGTGAACTTACCAAAAAGGCAAGGCGGCAAGCAAAAACTGTACATGGTCAATTATACGCTACTTTCAAAGCCTATTTTGACTTTGCATCTAGTGCTGAGATGAAGAGCTATAATCAAAAAAATCAGGCTTATATAAGAAGTGCCTCTTACAAGAGCGATGTTATCAGAACGATTATTAAAGACTTACAGAAAGACATTCGCTCACTCAATGATAAGCTAACCATTAAAGGAGACTTAGAGGAACAGATTTTGAGTTATGTATTGATAGGCACTCCAGCGGAATTATACCTTAATAACATGTCAGTGAACACCCACCTTGATAATCATCAAGTCGCTGACTTTCTAGCTAGAATTTTTTCTGAAGGCATAGTAAGAAAAACCTAACTTCGTGCCAGCAAATTTTTATTCTAATTATAAATGGTTCAGTCAAACTATATATTTAGATTATCTCTAATCATAGGTTTCTGCTTATTTGGCGTAATCAATCTGTCTGCACAGGCAGAGAATAGCTGGGCTTTATTTGAAGATGCCACTTTCAAAGATGTCTATTTGGAAGAATTCGGCGCTTATGCCAGCTTGCTTGTAGATGATAAAGATATCGGCGCTCTTCATGGACAAGAAATCACTATCAAAGGTTACCATATTCCTGTGATGGAAGACCAATTAGTCATCCTATCCAAATACCCCAACGCAAATTGTTTTTTCTGCGGTGGTGCTGGATTAGAAAGTATCGTCGAGGTCCGACTGATTAATGCACCTAAGAGACGCTTTCTCATGGATGAGATATTGACCTTCAAAGGCACCATGCATGTGAACACTACTGATTATAACTTGGTCAGTTTTATCCTTATTAATGCTGAGCTCGTTGAAAGAGCGCATTAATCTACTAGATAGCGAAATCCATAAGATAGCGCTTCCTAATATTCTTGCTAACATTTCCATTCCATTACTTGGCATAGTAGATACTGCGCTCATGGGCAGGTTGGACGATCCCGCCTACATTGGAGCGATTGCAGTAGGAGGAGTCATCTTTAATATACTTTATTGGGGCTTAGGATTCTTAAGGCCTGGCACCACAGGATTGACAGCCCAAGCTTATGGTCAGCAAGACACCATTGAGTGTTATCGTCTTTTCTGGCGGTCGAGCTTAGTCGGATTAGCCTTAGGATTGTTCATCTTAATATTTCATAAACCCCTAGGAGAAGCTTGCTTTAGCCTTTTAAGTGCTTCTACTCAAGTAGAAGAATTAGCCTATCAGTATTTCTCCATTAGAGTCCTTGCCGCACCAGCCGTCATTTCTCTTTTTGCAATGAGGGGATGGTTTTTTGGCATGCAGGATGCAATTACACCAATGATACTAACGATCGTCACCAACGTTACCAATATTATCATCAGTTGGCATTTGGTTATAAATATGGATATGGGAGTCATCGGCGTCGCTACGGGAACCATGGTGGCCCAGTGGATAACCTTTGGACTGGCTCTAATAATTCTGGCTTACAAACATAGAACAATGATACTGCGCTATTTTGATAGGTCTATCTTACAAGTAAAAGAGCTGTCTCGTTTTGCCAGAGTCAATCGCGATATGTTTATCCGCAATATTGGATTGATCATGGTCTTTAGTTTTTTCACAGATTATTCCTCACAAGTCAATGATGACTATCTAGCCATCAATCAGATGTTGTTGCAGTTATTCTATTTTACCTCTTATGCTGTGGATGGCTTTGCCTATGCCTCTGAAAGTTTGGTGGGTAAATACCTCGGTGCAAATAAACTGGACACTGTCTTCAAGGTCATCAGAAAGTGTCTAGTCTATGGATTAGGATTTGGGATACTGTTCGCTATTCTATATCTACTCTTCGGCAAGCATTTACTTTCTCTTATGACAACCAATATGGACTTAATCGACTTAGCGCTCCCCTATCTGATGTGGCTAGCCCTGGTCTCAATAACTGGAGCGCTGGCCTTCATCTGGGATGGCGTTTATAGTGGTGGCACCGCATCAAAAGAACTCAGAGATAGCATGTGTATTTCTGTCATAATTTTCTTTGCCATACATTTCTCTCTGAAGTCAAGCTACCCTACCCACGCCATCTGGGCTGCGATGGTAGGCTTTATGGTATGTCGGTCTTTGTTTCAGTGGCTATTGTTTAAGTCAAGGATTAGGCCTGAATGGCAAAGGGTGGAAGGTAAATAAATGAAGTAGCTAAAAAGGTCTACTTTAATTTTTATTTCATCCAACAACTGTTTCTGTATCAATGAAGTGGAATGTGGTAGAATTAACTGATATAGAGTCTGGAG
>CAZPUF010000014.1:0-26561 GCA_964589705.1 uncultured Saprospiraceae bacterium
ATTTTAGAGATGACAACAGCTCCTTTCATGTTGTCGTATTTGACACCATTAGTGGAGATGTCATTAAGAAGGTCACCCATCAAGGACATAGCAAAGATTCTGCCTGGGCACGTGGGCAAGCATGGGGCTTGTATGGGTATGCAATGGCATACAGGTGGACTAGAGATCCTGCCTTCTTGGAGCAAGCTAAAGTCATAGCACAATTTTTTATGAATCATCCTAATCTACCGGAGGACAATATTCCTTACTGGGATTTTGATGCCCCTAACATACCTAATGAACCAAGAGATGTTTCTGCGGCCACAATAGCGGCTTCTGCCTTACTAGAGTTGTCAGAATACGATAAGGATAACAGTGCCACTTATACGCTATGGGTAGATGAGGTGCTGCAATCGCTGACTATGGAAAATTATACAACAGATATTTCGCCCTTTCTACTAGACCATAGTACGGGTAGTATACCAGGAAAATTTGAGATAGATGTACCCATCGTCTATGCTGATTACTATTATCTAGAGGCACTCCTCAGAAGAAAAAAACTGAACTAACTGTCATGATAGGTTTGAAAACGATATGTGCATTTATGGTGCTGATAATTGGATACAACTTATCTGCAACTGAGCTCATAGACAGTTCTAAGCAAAGAAAGGTTATTAATATCAATGACAACTGGAATTATCTTGAAGAAAATGAAATAGATATAGAGGCGTTGGATGCCTATCAGTCTTGGCAGTCTATAAACCTACCGCATACTTGGAACCAATGGGATGTGATGGATGCAGCACCAGGCTATAGAAGAGATGCCAGTTGGTATCAGAAGACAATGGTCATGGAGGGTGAGATAAAATGTCAATACAGAATATATTTTGAAGGTGCTAATATAACTTCTGATGTGTATGTGAATGGAAGCCATGTTGGGCAGCATATAGGAGGCTATCTGGGTTTTGAATTTGATATAACGCGATGGGTACGACCAGGCGAGGAGAATACTATCAGTGTGAGAGTAGATAATAGTTATAACCGTGATATTATCCCTTCACAGAAGGCAGACTTTTTTATCTACGGTGGCATCACCCGAGATGTATGGTTGAAGATTCTACCTGAGATAAATTTGAGTCAAGTATTTATAACAACTGATTCTGTATCGCAGGATGCTGCGCTGATCAGTCTAAATCTTGATATAGAAAATGCCCAACTACTATCCACTGACCACTCCATCAAAAGTCAAATCATAGATGCCGATGGCAAAATTATATCTGAGTTAATTATTCCTGCTGAGAATTATAGTGCTGACAAATCTTATACTTATCCAAAAGTAACTAATCCTCAACTCTGGTCACCTGATGATCCTTATCTCTATCAGGTAGAGACATCTCTCGTCAAGGACAACCAATCTGTAGACAAAACTCAGAATCAAATGGGCTTACGCTGGTATCATTTTGAACCATACGGTGCCTTTTATTTAAATGGTAAAAGATTATTACTCAGAGGATCTCATAGGCATGAAGAATATGCGGGCTATGGCAACGCCTTACCTAATCATCTCCACCGTAAGGACATGCAAGACATCAAAGGTATGGGCGCTAATTTTGTCAGACTCGGACACTACCCACAGGATCCCAGTGTATACGAAGCCTGCGATGAATTGGGGATCATCCTCTGGGATGAATTGCCTTGGTGTCGTGGAGGTATGGGAGAAGAAAAATGGAAAGAGAATACAGAGACGATGCTGGCGAAAATGATTATTCAGAATTATAATCATCCTTCTATTTTCTTTTGGTCCTTGGGCAATGAAATTTATTGGTTGCCGGATTTTGAGAATGGGGGAGATGAAGCTAGACTCAATGCCTACCTACAAAAGCTCCATGACTTAGCCCACAAGTTGGACCCAATGCGCATGACGGCCATCAGAAAGTATTATGCAGGTGACGATATAGTAGATGTTTTTTCCCCTTCAATTTGGTCAGGTTGGTATGCAGGTGTCTACAAGAATTATGGAAAGACACTTACAAAGAATCAGAAGAAATATCCTCGCTTTCTTCACATGGAGTACGGCGGGTCCAGCCATGTCGGAAGACATACAGAAAACCCTATCACAGGTGATGGCGCTCTTAATGAAGACGACTGGGCGGAAGTCTCTAATCAGGTAGACATTGTCAATGTGGCCAAGAGTGGAGACTGGACAGAAAATTATATTGTGGACTTGTTTGATTGGTATCTAGGTGTGTCAGAAACACAAGAAGGCTTTGCTGGTAATGCGCAGTGGGCATTCAAAGATTTTGGCACGCCACTGCGTCCTGAGAATGCGATTCCCTATGTGAACCAAAAAGGCCTACTAGATAGAAATGGAAAACCTAAAGATGCATACTACGTATTTAAAAGTTACTGGTCAGATGATCCATTCACTTATATAGAATCACATAGCTGGACAGAAAGGAGTGGCCCAAAAGATAAGAAGCGAAACGTCTGCATCTTCAGTAATTGTACAGAAGTAGAATTTTTTGCTAATGGAGAATCGCATGGCACTAAGGAAAGAATTGTTGGAGAATTTCCAGCAAGTGGGCTTAATTGGGATATACAATTTCGTGAAGGGAAAAATACACTTATTGCAACAGGTAGTCACAAAGACGGCACAGTTGTCGGTGATACCCTTGATGTCTATTATACCTACACCCAAGCGAGCAGTGCAGATCATATCAAACTATCTTGCAAGTCACTCAATAATGGTAACTTGCTGATAGAAGCGAAGATGTACGACAAAGAAGGCCACAGAGTACTCGATTACGAAAAGCCTCTTTATTTTTCTCAAGACGGTGCTGGTGAATTAGTCATTAATTATGGTACGCCGACCAGAAGTCAGATCATCGAGATGGCCAATGGCTATGCAGCCATTGAACTTAAAAAAGCAGAGAAAGGCGTTGCTATTATTGAAGCCAGAAACCAAGATTTCAAAGGCAGTTATTTGACAATAGATTTTGGGAACCTAGAGAATGAATCGAATGAGAAATAAACCCAATCTTGCACAGGGTCTGATTCTGTGCATACTCCTTTTAACTTCTTGCAAGGGAAATGAGGAATCGACTATTGCTATTATGCCTTCGACTCATTCTGATGTAACAGCTAAGACGCAAGCACTCTTGCTCACCCAACCTTTTGAATATGACAATGCTGATAAGAACAAAATCACAGGTGACTATATTTCTAAAAGCAAAATCACCATCCCGCAGAATCTAGCTACTCAAAGTAAGTGGATTATGTTTGAAGGACCAGTTTTGGAAAATGACTTAGTGGCATACAGATATTACGCAGATAGCCGCCATCGCTTTGACATATATGGCAAGACCGTTAGTGATTTGGTGATGGATACAGTCAGTTGGGATTATCATGACATCATGGATTGGGGCAGCGACATATTGAAGGTGGGTAATTCATTGGGCTTAGGCAGTCCGGCGATTTATTATCAGGATTCTATTTACACACTATCTGATTGTGCGAACAAAGAAATAGAAGTATTAAGCACTGGCGCTCATCAGTCATCTATAAGAACTACATTCAGTGGATTGCAAATAGATGGACAGGCATTTGATTTGATTCAAGACTGGAGCATAGAGGCAGGTCAACCTTGGTCCGAGATTAAACTCAAGGTGATCAATGGATCCTTGCCAGAAGGAATGCAATTTGCAACAGGTATCGTCAAGCACTTACCAGAAATAGATACGGGAACAAGTAATAGTCATATTTTCTATGCCATGAACTGGGGCCAGCAGAGTTTTCATAAAGAGAATATGGGCATGGCAATCCTCTGCGATAATAAGTATGGACCTAGTATGATAGATGACAAGCTTAGTCATGTAGTTACTTTTGAGAGGAGTAGAGAAGTGGTTTATCGTTTCCTATCTGTATGGGAAAAAGACTTAAATAATGTGACCACGAGCGAAGCTTTTATTAACCTAGTCACTAATATCAAATTCAGTAATAATTAAGATGAAAGGAAAAGTAGTAGCCATCACTGGTGGCGGAGGAACATTAGGAACTGCCTTTGCGAGAGGACTGGCTGAGGCGGGTGCAGTTGTATACATACTTGCCAGGAATAAAGAAAAAGCAGCAACCAAGGTCCAACAGTTTAAAGAAGAGGGACATGAAGTGCAGGCTATTATCTGTGATGTATTGTCAGAGGAATTGATGAGCAAAGCAGTAGACGAATTATTAGATAGAGCTGGTAGAGTAGATGTATTGATTAATTGTGCAGGAGGTAATATGGGTGGTGCTACTGTGACGCCAGATCAATCTGTCTTCGATATCTCCGTAGATGCATTCAAGCAAGTAACAGATCTAAATTTAATAGGAACAGTAATTCCATCCATCGCTTTTGCCAAACCTATGGTCAAGCAAGGAAAAGGCTGCATTATTAATATTTCTTCTATGGCAGCACAACTGCCGCTAACCAGAGTTGTAGGTTACTCTGCAGCTAAGGCCGCAGTAGATAATTTTACCCGATGGCTCATGGTAGAGTTGGCTAATAAGTACGGTGAAGGTGTACGTGTCAATGCCATTGCACCTGGATTTTTTATTGCTGAGCAAAATCGCAGTTTGTTACTTAATGAGGATGATTCCCTTACAGCGCGGGGAGAGACGATTATCAGTCAGACGCCAGCCAAGAGATTTGGAAAGCCAGAGGAACTCATCAGTACAATTCTTTGGCTATGTGATGACAGATCTTCTTTTGTCAATGGGATAGTGGTACCCGTAGATGGTGGATTTAGTGCATTTGGTGGCGTGTAAGCCAGAATTGTTTCCTAAGCCTGCTCACTGATCGTGTATTTGTAATACAAAATCCGTACAAATGAATGGGTTGTCAAATACTTAGAATAGACCATAGATATTTTCTGATTAGTAAATTGTAACTTAGAATTAGTAACAACAGTTAAATCAAGAATGCCAAGAACCAAACATTTTTTAGATAACAATTTTCTTCTACAATCTGAAGTTGCTGAACAGCTCTTTCATTCTCATGCCAAGGACTTACCCATCATAGACTATCACAATCATCTACCTCCAGATGAAATTGCTTCTAATAAAAAGTATACGTCATTAACTGAAGTCTGGCTCAAAGGTGACCATTACAAATGGCGAGCCATGCGCACCCAAGGTATCAATGAAAAATTCATTACCGGTGATGCCGGTGACAGAGATAAATTTATGAAATGGGCAGAGACGGTTCCTTACACGATGCGTAATCCTTTGTATCATTGGACTCATTTGGAATTGCAAAGATATTTTGGCGTCCATGAATTATTGGATAGCTCATCTGCGACCACCATATACGATAATGCAAATCAACAACTACAACAAGAAGCATTTACCGCTCAAGGTCTCCTAAAGCAAATGAAGGTCGAAGTCGTCTGCACTACAGACCACCCTACGGATAGTTTGGCGCATCACTTTGCTGCTAAAGATTCCCTTACTGGAATAAAAATGTTGCCGACATTCAGACCAGATAAATTGGTCAAGGTAGATAATCCAGAATTTGCATCCTTTCTTATTAAACTGGAATCGATTGTCGGTTACTCTATCAATGATTTTGAAAATCTAATATCGGCACTTGAAGAACGTATTGCTTTCTTTGCCAGCGCTGGCTGCCAACTGTCCGACCATGGCTTGTCAGCTTTATATGACATTAAAATCCAAGAGGAAAAATTGGATGCTATCTTACGGAAAGGGAAAGCAAATGACGCAGTAGCTAAAGATGAATCAGCAATGTTTCAGATGGCAGTACTGTATAAAATTGCTGAGATCTATCATGCTCGTGATTGGACGATGCAGTTTCACTTAGGCGCTATCAGGAATAACAATACTAGACTATTGCAAAGTGTGGGTGCTGATGTTGGTTGTGATAGTATTGGAGATGTGGAGCAAGCGAGGGGACTTTCAGTTTTTCTTGGAAAACTCGACGAAAAAGGAAAATTGGCTAAGACAATCCTCTATAATCTCAATCCTAGAGACAACGAACTCTTCGCCACCATGGCGGGTAATTTCAGTGATGGTCTTACGCCAGGAAAAATACAGTGGGGCTCAGCTTGGTGGTTTCTGGATCAGAAAGATGGTATGGAAAAACAAATCAATGCACTCTCTAATATGGGCTTGCTTAGTCGCTTCGTGGGCATGCTCACTGACAGCAGAAGTTTTCTGTCTTTTCCTAGACATGAGTATTTCAGAAGAATCTTATGCAATCTAATTGGTCAGGATGTAGTGAATGGTGAATTACCTAAGGACTTGGATTGGTTAGGTAAGTTGGTCGAGGATATTTGTTATTATAATGCTAAGAATTATTTTAACTTCAACGAAGCGTGAAATACCCTTTGTCCATATTATGTAGTGTCATTGGAATAACCTTCCTGTCATGCTCTATGAATCAGAACAAGGTCGCTTACCTTGCACACACCTTACCCATTTCTCATCCAGTGCATCAGGGTATGGTGGTTTTTGCAGAGAAAGTCGCTGAATACTCCGATGGACAAATGGCTGTCAAAATATTTCCTGATGGTCAACTTGGTACTGAAAGAGAGGTGCTTGAGTTATTACAGATTGGTAGCGTGGCTATGACTAAAGTAAGCGCAGCTGCAATGGCCAATTTTGCACCAGAATTTAAAGTGATGGGAGTGCCATATCTATTCAGAGATAAGCAACATTTATATGATGTACTGGAAGGAGATACCGGAGAAAAATTATTGCTGTCAGGGAGTGATTATCTTCTAAGAGGCCTCTGCTTCTATGATGCAGGTAGTCGCAGTTTTTATACAACGGACAAGCCTATAAGAACACCTGAAGATTTAGAAGGACTAAAGATACGTGTGATGAATCATCAGATGTCTGTAGATATGGTTAATCAGATGGGTGGCTCTGCAACACCTATGGCCTATGGAGAATTGTATTCTGCCTTACAGCAAGGTGTGGTGGATGGTGCTGAAAATAATCCCCCTTCATTTGTAGGTTCTCGTCATTACGAGATTTGCAAGTATTACACTTTGGATGAACACAGTTCTATACCTGATGTATTGGTCATCGGTACGAAATATTGGGAGACACTTAATGAAGAAGAACAAAAATGGATGAAAAAGGCAGCCAGTTATTCCTCTAAAGTACAGCAGCAGTTATGGAAGGATAATGTTGAGAAATGTATGACCACGCTTGCTGAAGCCAAGGTAGAAGTATACCGACCTGATAAATCTCTTTTTGCTGATAAGTCAAAAGCCGTCTTAGAACAATTTGTCAAAGACCCAAAGATGAAATCCATTATTGACGAAATAAGCGCACAATAGTATGGAACAACTACACAAAGGAATCAACCGTACCATTGAGTTGGCTCTACTTGTCATTTTTGGTTTGCTCGTCATAGATGTACTGTGGCAAGTATTTGCAAGATATGTACTCAATCGTTCATTTTCATTTACAGAAGAGTTTGCAAGATTTGCTTTGATATGGTTGTCTATTTTGGGTGCTGCTTATCTTAATGGCAAACGTGAACATTTGACAATGGATTTTTTACTACAAAAATTAAATCCAGATAAATTATTAAGGCGCAGACAGATTATAGAGGGATTGATGTTGTTGTTTGCTCTGGTAGTTATGGTGATAGGTGGTGGTAATCTAGTCTACACGACGCTGTACCTAGGGCAGGTGTCACCTGCTATGCATGTCTCCTTAGGGTATGTGTATGCTATTGTGCCTATCAGTGGTATCGTTATTATAATTAGCTCCATATATAACATAGGGTTATATCGGCAACAGTTAATGGACTATAACTCAAAAGCGTAAGATGTCGATAGAACTGATTACAATTCTGATTTTATTTATAAGTTTCTTTGGCTTGTTGGCCTATGGGGTGCCTGTTGCATATAGCATTGGTATCTCTACGACCATCGCGATCTTAATTAATATAACTACGCTGCCTGCTATTACAACTGTAGCACAGAGAATGACAACAGGGATAGACAGTTTTGCTTTGCTAGCAATTCCATTTTTTGTCTTAGCTGGGGAGTTGATGAATAGTGGTGGTATAGCCAATCGTCTGATTAATTTTGCCAAGTCAATGGTCGGTAGTCTGCCGGGAGGCTTGGCTTATGTCAATGTATTAGCGGCTATGTTATTTGGCGCTATTTCTGGTTCTGCTGTTGCGGCGGCATCAGCTATAGGATCTGTAATGACCGATAGAATGGAGAGAGAAGGTATCTCTCGTTCTCTAAGTGCTTCAATAAATATCACCTCTTCTACGACGGGACTACTCATTCCTCCAAGTAATGTGCTTATCGTCTATGCGCTAGCGAGTGGAGGAGCTGCATCTGTGGCTGCCTTGTTTTTGGCAGGTTATATGCCTGGTATACTTATAGGTATAGGATTAATGGGTATGGCCTCAGTGATGACACGAAAAGAAGATATCCAAAGGGGTGAAAGAATAAGTCTTAAGCAATTATGGGTAGACTTTAGGAAAGCTTTTTTCAGTCTGCTGATGCTGGTTATCATTGTAGGTGGTATAGTCAAGGGTGTATTTACTGCTACAGAAGCAGCAGCGGTGGCTGTGTTCTATGCATTAATTTTAGGTTTTAGTTACCGAACAATCAGCGTAAAAAATCTGCCTGATATCTTACTGCGCAGTGCTAAGACGACAGCAGTAGTCATGTTTCTTATCTGCACTTCTATGGCGATGTCTTGGTTGTTTTCATTCGAAAGCATCCCACAGTTGATGACGGGATTTTTATTAGATAAAGTCAGTAGTCCATTTCTGATTTTTGTGTTAATTAATATCACCTTGTTGATCGTAGGTACATTCATGGATATTACACCTGCGGTCTTGATTTTTACACCGATATTCTTGCCCGTTGTCACAGAGCTAGGAATGGATCCAGTTCACTTTGGAATTATTATGGTACTTAATCTTTGTATAGGCTTATGTACACCGCCAGTAGGTACCATCTTATTTGTAGGATCAGGTGTCGCCAAAATATCTGTTACCAAAGTTATAAAGCCACTACTTCCTTTTTTAGGAGTTATGATTGCTATATTGTTTCTAATTACCTTCTTTGAAGATATCTCATTGTTCTTGCCAAGTCTGTTTGGGTTGTAATAGGGGCAAAACAAGTTGGCAATGCATCATCATAATTTATAATTCCACATACAAAATCATGAACATCTTAAATTCATTCGATCTTACAAGAAAAACAGCCATTGTCACAGGTTGCAAGCGTGGCATTGGAAAGGGCATGGCCATTGCATTGGCTGAAGCCGGAGCGGACATAATCGGTGTTTCTACTAGTCTTGAAAAAACAGGCAGTCAGATAGAGGACGATATTTTGGATCTCGGTCGACAGTTCACTGCCTATCAAGCGGACTTTAGTGACAGAAAAGCGGTGTACCAATTTATTAGTGAGGTCAAGAAATCTGGAGTGTCAGTAGATATCCTGGTCAATAATGCTGGCACCATATTGCGCGCGCCAGCAGCAGAGCATCCAGATGATTATTGGGACAAAGTCATAGAAGTGAATCTGAATGCCCAGTTTGTACTCGCCAGAGAATTTGGAAAGATGATGTTAGAAAAGGGTAGTGGGAAAATAATTTTCACGGCTTCCTTACTGACATTCCAAGGAGGAATTACCGTACCTGGATATGCGGCGAGTAAGGGTGCCATCGGTAGTCTCGTCAAAGGATTGTCTAATGAATGGGCTGGCAAAGGGGTTTGTGTTAATGCAATAGCACCAGGTTATATAGCAACAGATAATACAAAAGCCCTTCAGGAAAATCCAGATCGTAATAAAGCCATTCTAGAACGTATTCCTAATGGTCGATGGGGAACACCAGATGATTTCAAAGGGCCTATTGTTTTTTTGGCTTCTAGTGCATCTGACTATGTCAGTGGAGAGATATTGACAGTGGATGGAGGCTGGATGGGTAGGTAGTAAAATAAATTATACTCTAGGTTTCAAAACGTTTTTGATTTCATCCATAATCCCGGCCTCTAAAGGATGTATACTTGTTGTGAGCAGTGCATAAGTGTCGTGCTCTCCTCCATACACCTTCATCGTTGCTGATATGTCAGCACCTGACTCTAATAAGTAGGTTGCGATTTCTGGTAAATTTAAGGGAACCTGCTGTCTCCACAATTCTATGCCATTACTTCCTGCATAGTGCAATAAGGTGGCTTGGTGCCCATACCTTGATCGTTCGGCGACCAGCTTAGGGTTAGCATCTATAAGATGCATTAGCTCAACTTTGTTGCCTTCCAATAGGTAATTGACTGCTCGTTCAAATTGATAATTGTATTGGACGTTAGACAATTGCTCTATGGCTGACCAATCAAGAAAACCATACTCGTTGGCAACAGTTTGTTTGCAGTCATCCAGTGTAAATGATTCAGCTAATATCAGCTCTTCTTTCCCGAGATAATCTTTGTGATAATTACTTATTTCTTTTTTGATACATGGCAAATTCTGACGGACACCATAATACATATGATTTGCTATCGCTTCTAAGTGGGCATACACATTTTGGTAAGTCTCCAACTTATAGATATAGTCAGCGTAAAAATGTCTTAACTCTCTTACGATTTGTGCAACGTAGACTTTCATGCTTGCGGAGGTATTCTATTTATTCCTTACCGGCCTCCAAATTTGTTATTAGTCATATTCAAATGTATCAAGTTTTTGGTATTTTCGGATAGACACTAAACAATAAAAGCATGGACCAACGCTACGAAGCCTCCCCAAGAGAAGTAGAAAGAATGAATACAGCCGAATTACGAGCTGATTTTCTCATCGAAAAAGTAATGGTGTCTGGTAAAGCCAACTTTGTCTACAGCCACTATGACAGAATGGTCATCGGAGGCGTGATGCCTTCTGGACGAGCTATCAGATTAGGCAAGTATGATGCTTTAAGGAGTAAATATTTCTTGGAGAGAAGAGAAATGGGGATTATCAATGTCGGTGGTAAAGGCACTATTGAAGCTGATGGTAAGACTTACAAGATGGAAAAATTAAGTTGTCTTTATCTAGGAAGAGGCACCCAGAAAGTTTCTTTTAAGTCATCAAACAAAAAAGCATTAGCTAAATATTTCATTTTCTCATGCCCAGCGCATAAGCGCTATCCTAATAAGATGTACACCAAGCAAAAAGCTGCACCATTTAAGTTAGGCTCACCCAAGACCTCTAACGAAAGGACTATCTACAAGTACATCCATGGTGATGGCATTAAGAGTTGCCAAGTAGTGATGGGATTGACAGTGCTAGAAGACGGTTGTGTATGGAATACTTTTCCGCCACATACGCATGACAGACGAAGTGAGGCTTACTTTTACTTTGATATACCTAAGAGCCAAGGCGTCATGCACTTTATGGGTCAGCCAACTGAGACAAGACATCTGTGGGTGCAAAATGATCAAGCCATTATATCACCACCCTGGTCTGTGCATGCAGGATCAGGTACAGCCAGCTATGCATTTATATGGGCTATGGGCGGTGAGAATCAAGATTTCTCTGATATGGATTTTATTGAGTTGAAGGATATAAGATAATGTTTTTGTGAATGGTAGAAATCAACGATATCTATTTTGGTTAACAATCGTCCTTTGATTAATGAACTTTTACAATGCACGAATAATTCCTAGTTCTAATCCGCGCAACTCAGCTAGTCCTCTTAGTCTGCCTATCGCAGAGTAACCGGGGTTTGTTTTTTTATGTAAGTCGTCCAGCATCTGATGACCGTGGTCAGGTCGCATGGGTAAGCGATAGTCTTGCCTACCATTTTGCAATCTAGTTTGCTGCTCAGATAAGAGCGCTTTGATCACAGCATACATATCCACATCTCCAGTAAGGTGATCTGCCTCATAGAAGTTTCCTTGGGAATCTCTGGTAGTACTTCTAAGGTGTATGAAGTTTATTCTGTTGCCTAGTCGGCTTACCATACCTGCAAGATCATTATCTGACCTAACACCAAATGAACCCGTACAAAAGCATAGTCCATTGCGGGTACTATTTACTGAATCCAAAATATATTTCACATCTCCTTCTGTACTGACGACCCGAGGTAATCCTAATATAGGGAAAGGGGGATCATCAGGATGTAGTGCCATATTCACCTGAGCTTCAGCCGCGGCTGGTAGGATCTCCTTTAGAAATTCTATAAGATTACTTTGCAAGAGTGCCCTGTCTATATTCTCGTATTCGTCCAGTACGGATTGAAATTCTTCAAGTGAATAGCCTTCTTCAGCTCCAGGAAGACCAGCTATGATATTATTGACAAGCGTTGTCTTTTGTGTCTTGCTCATTGTTTGTAGACGTTCTTCTGCAGCTGCTTTTTGTTGTGCGGTATAATCCGACTCAGCGCCAGGTCTTTTGAGCAGAAAAAGTTCGAAGATGGCCAATGCTGTTGCATCAAAACGGAGTGCCTTTGATCCATCTGGCATTTCATAAGTTAGATCAGTTCGTGTCCAATCTAGCACTGGCATGAAGTTATAGCATATGGTATCTATGCCTACAGCTCCCAAATTATTAATTGTCTGTTTGTAGTTATCTATGTAGAGCTGATAATTGCCACTTCTTTTTTTGATGTCTTCATGCACAGGTACACTTTCTACCACAGACCAACTTAGTCCTGCAGCCTTTATTTCTTCTTTTCTTTTTATTATTTCTTTCTTAGTCCAAATCTCACCATTAGGGATATGATGTAAGGCGGAAACGATACCAGTTGCGCCTGCCATCTTGATGTGTGAAAGTGGAATAGAATCGGAGGGGCCATACCAACGCCAAGTTTGTTCGAGACCAAGAAAAGATCCATTCGAATAAGATGCCATTTCTATTTTTCAGTATTAGAACTTAAGGTATTTACATTTACAAGATAAACTTAGAAAACGGATGGAGAATAATTCAATCCATCTTAAGAAGAATTAATTGATTGACTTCATTTGTATTAGATATTCTCACTTCTATCAAGTACTCTCCAACTCCCTCTTCACATTGTAAGCCATTCAAATAGTATAAATCAAACCGGTAGTTATACACATAGAAACAGCTAGAAAAAAAGAAACTAAGGTGGAATTAGTCCTCAATAATTGACCATTTCATCACTCAGGTAAGCGTTCGTGACGCCAGAATCTTCTGACTAGTGTCCAAAATGCGATGTTTTTATGTGGAAATTTCAAAAAGCTGTAATTTTAATTTGGTTGACCAATTAATAACACTACATTAGTTTTTTGTAAAATTGGGAGACCAATTTCGATAAACTACTAACTATCCTTACTATCTACTAATGGTCAAAGACCTAAATGAACTGATAATAGATTCAGCACAATCCACTATACAGCAGATCAAGGGATTGATTACTTCAGGGCAGTTTAATGCAGGTGATAGATTGCCGTCAGAACGCAAGTTAGCCATAAGATTAGGGGTTGGAAGAGCGCAGATAAGAGATGCTATTTCCAAATTGGAATTTTATGGGATGTTGAAAATCATACCCCAAAGTGGCTCAGTAGTTACAGGTGATGGTATTAACGCATTTAATGGTATAGTAAATAATATGATCAATTTTGAAGCCAGAGAATTTAGTGATCTGGTGGAAACAAGGTTATTATTAGAAACCCAGGCGGTTAAGATTGCAGCCATGCGTCGAACGACTGAGGATATCATCAATATGAATAATGCGCTTAATGTCTATGAACAGAAAATAAAGGTAGATTTCCCTGCAATGGATGCTGATCTTTTCTTCCACCTTCAAATTGCTGAAGCAGGTAAGAACGCTGTTCTCAAATCTTTGATAAAAATCATCATACCAGATATACTTAAGAAGTATACAAAATTGAAGTTCAGTGAAGAAGGGGCGCAAAAAACCTTAGAAGAGCATAAGATAATTCTTGAGCACATAGTCAACCAACAACCGGAATTAGCAGCAGCGGCTATGGTCACTCATCTGGGTGATGTTATGGCACTTAGTAAGTCCATAAATAAGGATAAACTCACTTTTTTAATATAAATCACATTTATAATTTACGTAATCAGATATGATATGAACTTAAAAACGAAACTACTATTATTTATGACCCTGTTTTTTGGTGTGTCATTATTTGCACAAAACAGCACATACACCCTATCGGGAAAGGTGCTCGATGTAGATAATATCCCACTAATAGGTGTTAACGTACTCAAGTCTGGTACCGCAGTTGGTACGATTACAGATATTGATGGCAGCTACTCGTTGGCAGTAGCACGTGGTGATGTCATTGAGTTTTCTTATACAGGATTTGAAACTCAATCTATTACAATCACAGACCAAACCTCTTTGGATATAAGTATGGCAAGTGATGCTGAACTATTGGATGAAGTTGTAGTCGTAGGATATGGTACTAGAAAAAAGAGCGATGTAACAGGCTCAGTGTCTTCAGTTACAACAGAAGAATTGACAGCTTTTCCTGTACTCAACGCTGAGCAAGCCCTACAAGGTAGAGCTGCTGGTGTAGTTGTACAATCTAACAATGGTGGAGAGCCAGGAGCACCTACTGCAATAAGAATTAGAGGTAATACTTCTATCAATGCAAGTAGTGCACCTCTAATTGTTGTGGATGGATTTGTTGGAGCCACCTTCCCTCAGGCTAGTGATATACAATCTATAGAAGTGTTGAAAGATGCTTCTGCTACTGCAATTTATGGATCAAGAGGATCTAATGGTGTTATCCTGGTAACTAATAAGAAAGGTAAGTCTGGAGATGTAGCTATAGAGCTTAATTCTACTTTTGGAACACAGAGCATTGCAAACAGATTAGACCTGTTGAATGCAGCTGAATTTACTGATTACCAAAATCAAATCAGAGCTAATCAAGGAAATACAACACCTTTCCCACAAAGTACTGGCGATAATGATTGGCAAGACTTCATTTACAGAACAGGTAATGTACAGAATCATCAGGTGTCTTTCTCAGGTGGTACTGATAAAGTCAATTACTATGCTTCCGGTAACTATTTTAACCAGAATGGTATTGTCGTTAATTCCGCATTTGAGAGATTAACATTCTTGACAAATTTAGATGCACAAGCAACTGACAGACTTAAGCTGGGTGTTAACTTATTTGCAAGCAGAGGCTTGAGAGAAGGTGTGACGACTCAGTCAGATGGATCAGTTACCGTAGGTAATGACGATGTCATAGGTCTTGCTTTAAGATTTGCGCCAGATAAGGAATTAAGAAACCCTGATGGCACGTTTACTACTAATGATGCAATTGGTGATGAATTAGATAATCCGTACGCGGTCGCTACGGAAAGAGATGATGAGACGACATTGACTGACTTTAGAGCAAATGTGTATGGTGAATATAGTATCCTAGAAAATCTTAGATTCAAATCTACGTTTGGTTTGAGTTCTGAGAACGAAACAAGAGGAATATATCAACCTTCTACTTTGCAAGTAACAGCATCAGCTGTAAATGGTAGAGCTTCAGTATCGGATGCTCAAAGAACAAGTTTCTTAAGTGAAAATTATTTGACTTATGATACAAGAGTAGGAAATGGTGACTTGACATTATTAGGTGGATACTCATATCAGAAAAATACTATAGAAGCATTTTCTGCAGCAGGTACAGGATTCTTATCTGATGCATTCTCATTCCGTGCATTAGGTACAGCGACTGGTTTGTTACAACCAAACTCTGCATTCTCTGAGGTTGAGATCTTGTCTCAATTCGGACGTGTAAACTATGATTTTGATAACAGACTATTATTAACAGCAACGATAAGAAGAGATGGTGCATCTAACTTTGCAGCAAATAATAAGTTTGCGATCTTCCCTTCAGCTGCTGTAGCTTGGAAAGTATTCAATGATGACTACTTGACTAACAGTAATTCTATCTCTAACTTGAAAGTAAGATTGAGTTATGGTGTGACAGGTAATCCTTCTATTAGTCCATACCAATCTCTTTCTAGATTTGCAAGTTTGTTTGCATCAAGAAATGGAGAAACAGTATTTGCAATTACACCAGATCAGCCAGCGAATCCAGATTTGAGATGGGAGTCTTCATTCCAAACAAACTTTGGCATAGACCTTGGATTAATAAACAACAGAGTGAACGTTACATTTGATCTATATAACATAGATACAAGAGACCTAATCTTAGGTAACAATGGTATTCCTGAGTACTTCGGATTCTCAAATGATGAGATCTTGACTAACCTCGGTGAGATTAACAATAGAGGTGTAGAACTTTCTATCAATACTAGAAATGTGGTACAAGGAGATTTCACTTGGAGTACAGATTTCAATATTTCGGCTAACAGAAATGAAGTAACGGCATTGATTAATGATGCTGACTTATTTGGAAATGCAGCACCTAGTTACTTTTCTGTAGACAGAACATATGTGTTGAGAGTAGGAGAAGCTGTAGGACTTTTCTGGGGATTTGATTACGCGGGTGTATACCAAGGAGGAGATTTCCCTGCAGGTACTGCGACTTTTGAAGGAGGAGTTGCTGGAGATCCATTATTCTTTGATCAACCAGACGCTGAGACAGGCGAGTTAGATGGAGAGATTACAGAAGCTGATAGAACGATTATTGGTGATCCTAATCCAGATTTTGATTGGGGATTAAATAACAGTTTTACGTATAAGAGCTTTGACTTGAATATATTCTTTCAAGGATCTCAAGGAGGAGATATCTTCAATCTTAATAATGTACAGTTAACCAACGGTGACGCCAATACGACAAGAGATAACTTTAATAATGCTTGGACACCATCAAATACTGATACAAACGTGCCAAGAGTTGGAAATAATAGTAATAGAGAGATATCTTCAAGGTTCGTAGAGGATGGCAGTTATGTCAGACTTAAAAACGTTGCAATAGGGTATAATTTCCCAAGCTCGGTGAATGATAAGATTGGAGTAGGTGGAATAAGATTGTCCGTTAGCGCACAAAATTTATTAACCTTTACTGATTACTCAGGTTTAGATCCAGAAGTGAACTTTTTTGGAGCAAGTGGAACAAACAATACATCTCAGAATACTGTTAGAGGTCATGACTTTGGTAATTATCCAACTTTACGATCTTGGAACATCAATCTAAATGTTAAATTTTAAACAAAGAATTAAATTAATTTAATCATGAAAAATTTCAAATATCTATTCCTTGTGTTAGGAATATCTTTGTTAGCATGTTCAGATTTGGAAGAGCAGCCAGTAGGCTTATTATCTGCAGAAGGATTTTTCCGTACTACAGGTGATATTCAAACAGCAGTAGATGGTGCTTTTACACATGCAATCAATGAAAAATTTTGGGGAAGAAAATTATCTATAGCATTAATGCTTAGATCAGACATGGTAAACCTTCAATCTACTCAAACAAGAAGAGTAGAGATGAATGAATTTACGACGCTTCCTAGCAATGGTATGCTGACAGAATACTGGTTAAAAGCATATCAAGGAATCGCTGGAGCTAATTTAGCTATAGCAGGTGCAGAAAATGTGGAAGCAGATGATGCACTTAAGAATCCAATTACAGCTCAGGCTCACTTCATAAGAGCATTTTATTATTTCCACTTAGTTAGACAATTTGGAGGTGTGCCATATATTGATGCACCAATTACGGATGCTGAAGCAGCTGCTAGTATTACAAGAACACCAGCTGATGAAGTGTATGCTGGTATAATCTCTGACTTAGAGTTTGCCAAAGAGTGGTTGCCTAATACTCAATCATCTAGAGCTATACCTGCAAAATCTGCAGCTAGTGCCTACTTAGCACTTGTCTACTTAACAAGAGGAGATTATCAAGCTGCATGGAATGAGTCTACTGAGATTATTAGCAATGCTGGTACGTATGATCTGGCACTTGAAGATAACTTCCAGGACTTATTCAATGCCAATGTAATTGATGGTTCTAGGGAGCCAATATTTGCGCTTGACTACAATAACTTTGAAGCACCTAACAATGCTTATGATCAGATTGCACCAATGACAGGTATCAGAGGAGATGATAGAAACGAAGGTGGTGGATGGTCTGTGGCTGTGCCTACTTTGGCTGTATATGACACATGGCCTGCGGGTGACTACAGAAGAACTGTAAGTCTAGATGAGGAAGCTTCTATTGGAGGTCAACTAGTACAGTTTACAGAATTTACGATCAGTGGACACGAGCATGCTGCTAATCAGCCATACATTGCTAAGTACACAAGATTCCCTGGACCATTTGACAGAGGTAATGCAAGAGCTACAAGCCATAACATGTCTATGATGAGATATGCTGAGGTCTTATTGATAGCTGCTGAAGCTGCTGTAGAATTAGGGGACAATGCATCTGCTACTCAGTACATCAATATGGTAAGAGAAAGAGCAAGACGAGGAGGAACTACTGAGACTGGTGCCGGAACACCTGTAACAGTAACTGCTGGTGATGTACCTGCTGATATTACTGGAACAGTTACTGTCAATGATGTATTAGAGGAAAGAAGATACGAATTAGCATTCGAAGGAAAGAGATGGTACGATATCGCAAGAAGAAGAATAGGTGGAGAAGTATTTAGTGCAGATGGTCTTGAAGGTGCATGGCCTTCATTCGATGATAATGATTACCTTCTGCCAATACCAGGTGATGAGATAGAAAGAAATCCAAATCTAACTCAGAACCCAGGGTACTAATTTCGAATACAAAACTGATGATTACTACTTAATTTGTAATCGCAATGATAATACAAGCGTCCTATCGACAATAGTCGGTAGGACGTTTTTAGTTTACTAGAATTCTATATTCTTAGAACCCGATAACCATTGACAATTGTGTTTTACTCTAACTCAAACTTCAATGTAGTTTCATTTGAATCAAGGCTTCAACCAGATTCCATAGAAGATTTTAGAATAATGACTCCACTATCCCTTTAACGCCAATTACTGAAGTAAATACTGAGAAGGCAAATATCAATAGTAACAATACATTGGATGATAGCCCAAACGTATATTCCTTCATAAGCTCTCTTTTGTTCCCGAGGTAAAAAATGCATGCAACAGTGATAGGTAAAATCACCGCATTAAATGCCTGAGAGACAATCATCACAATAACAGGTCGGGCATTAAATATGGGTACCACTAAGCCTAACAAGGAAATAAGAAAGACAATAATTCGGTACTTGGATAACTTCATGTTGCGCGGTGAATGATTGTAATCACAAAGCAACCAAGGCAGCATCAGAACGTTTGGAAATTGCGAAGAGACCCCCGCTGCAATAATGCCTATAGCAAATATCGCTACAGCAAAGTTGCCAGCCAGTGGTTCCAAAAGTTGTATCATCTGTGAGGCTTTATCCAATCCAAGGTTTGCTTCAAAGAGAGTACCAGCCGCAGCTGCCATGATAGACATGCTAATAATAAACATAAGCAGGACGGATACAATAGCATCTCTGCGCTGTGTGCTAGCATCAGCTATAGTCCAACCAGCCTCTTTGATCAGTGTCGTTCTGATAATAAATAGACCTGAAAAAACAGTGGTACCGACCATGGATGTAATGACTAAGAAAGGTCCTTTGTCATTGTCAGCGGGAACGTCTGGAAGATTGGGGATTAGTCCAGCAAGTATATCTGTAACTGGTGGTGTGAGTATAAAAAAATTCACTAAAAAGGCGACGGACATAATAGCCACCACTACTGCCAAGGCCCGTTCGAAGAATTGAGTCTCACCATTCCAAAAAATGAAGTATACGATAGCTATATAGATGGCTGCAAAAGCAATGGGTGAGACCCCTCCATTAATAAATGTCTTAGACCACTCATGTGAAATCTCTGCCACAATACCCATCACACCCATAACACTACCTGCTACACCTGCAGTTAATGCTGCAATGAAAAATATGCCGACGGCAGGATGTATATGCTTTTTAAATGCTTGCAGGGCAGTCTCGCCAGTAACTAAAGTATATCTGCTGTATAGATTGATCATGATGTATGTAGCTATACATGACGCTATGATAGTCCATAACAGTGACATGCCATATGTGGCTCCAGCTTTTGCCATAGCAGTCACACTCCCAGTACCTATATTAAAGCCTAGTAGGAATATGCCTGGTAAGAAAAGGCTAAGACCTTTAAGTAGTTTGTTTTTCATGAAAGTGGTTTTTCAAGGAAAGATTTGATTATCTGGGAGGAGTCCCAGGTCCTACAGTAGCTTCTCTAAACCAAACTTCGGTATAGTTACCCGTCTCATATTGCTTAGCTATATCCCCACCATGTGTCTCAGCACCTGCACACCACACTATATTTGATTCAGGTGATTTGCCATTGGTCTGATTATATGCTCCTTGCTTGAAGTATATTTTCTCACCAGCATAGGCGGTGGCTCGCTCTACACCATCTTGGTTGATTTGACCAAATAACTTTAGTGTCTGCTTTGGTATGTCTGCTTTGGATGTGTATTCTGATTCCAATAAGTTTTTGGTAAAGGTCTTTGTTTCATGCCCTTGAGATTCAAATGTCAGATACATGATACCGTTGTATACATTAATCTCATAGCTAAACTCCTCGTCTAATTTAATGCCATCGCTAGGTTCGTCTGGGAAGGTCTTGGCATCCGGGCCTACCACGGACATGTCATAGCCCCATATGGGATATGAGTAATCCCAGCGCTTGGAGTTGGATCCTTCTGTATTAATCTCGTAATTCCAAAAAACCGAGCCTTTGGTTTGTCCTGGAAATTTCTTGTAGAATATCTTTATGGGTTCATTTTCATGACCTTCCCCACTATGAATCTGACCGACGACTGTAGAGTAAGATGCCGCCACTCTGGCATCTCCAGTGTCCGATACTTTCACAACCTTTAAGGTGCCGTTAAGTTTACCTCCTGTCTCTGGAATCCACTCTTTTACTTGGTGCAGTTCGCTTCTTGTGTTGCTGGAGTTTTTTGATGTGACGCCTGAGTTTGGCGTTTTGTATACCACCCAGTCATGTTGACCATCGTTAGTCGTGTAGAAAAACTCATCGTCTTTATAGTCGATAAGATTATTCTCGTGGGTGCCATCACCAAGTAGGATCTTCATTTCAGACATCAGAGGAAAAACGTCGCTAGGATATACAACTGATGGTGTACTTGGATGCTCAGAGGCAACAGTTTTATTATCTTTTTTAGTATTACCCGAACAACTTTCAAAAATCGTTATCAAAGAAGCAAAAGCTGCTGTAAGTACTAGGGTTTTAAAATAAATCTTGTTCACGTTTGTATATTTTTCTCCTTAATGATAAGGAATTAGAATGAAAAATATAGCCCTATATCAGATAGAGTAGTGAAGCGAATAGAATTTTATTTGAATTGGGTGTAGACGTAGATTGACAATACAATCCAGTTGGTTTGTTTAGTACAATTTTTTGCCATTCTTTTCCACGAAAGTCTTCATAAATTCTTCCTTGAATCTACGACCAAGCACAACTTCATCGTCGTTCTTGAGGATGACTTTTTTGTTATAAGTGTCTACTTGTTTGACTTTATACAGATTGACGATGCAGGCACGATTGGACTGTTGGAATTGTAGTTGGTTGAGTTGGTTCTGTACCTTTTTAAGAGAAAGTTTGATGATGTATTTTTGATTACCCTCTATATGGAGAAAGGAGTAATTGCCTTTGGTTTCTATTTTCAGGATATCCCTATGTGGGACCTTAATTAGTTTTCGTTTATATTTTACTAAGATGTTTTTGTCAGAATTAATCTTGCTTTCTATGTTCTTAGCGATATGCCTAATGCCGAAGCTTAATGCATTTTTGTCTAGTGGTTTAGTGAAAAAGGCTTCTGCACCTAGCTCATGAGCTACATCCATATATTCTTTTTCTGGATAGCCAGTACATATGATAAATGGGATACGGTAGTTTTTGACGGTTTCTAGAAAATCAAAACCCTTGTCATTACCTTCTAAGAATAAATCTACAATCATAAAATCAGGTTTGACCTTAGTTATAGATTTCAGCGCAGAGGCAGTATTCTTGAATACACCTAATACGTTATGATTTAATTTTTCAAGAATCATTTCATATTCTAACGCATATGATAGATTGTCTTCGACGATAAGTACATTCAAAACAGATAAAAATTAAGATTAGTCAACTGAGATAAATTACATCATTTATAGCTTTCTGCTAAATTATGTTAGCTAAAAGGTGATAAGATTCATATTGGGAACGTCTAACTGACTTCAACATTCTCAGTGAACATGTATAAATGGGGTTAGCTCGATTATATGAAAAAAACACCCTTAAGCGGGTATGGCTTAAAGGTGTTTTAATTGTTGTACTTCCAAGGTTTAAAGTGGAGAAGGACATAAAACACAAAATTAAGGCTTGCAATGTTAAAATGCTAGGTATTAAGTAGGTAGATAGTTTTAAAAGCCTTGTTAGTGAGGATAAAAGCCGTTAACTCGCGTAAGAATATAGAGTGATAGTCTGATTTTGAGTTTCTGATCGAATACACGACCTTGTGGTTTTTAAAAGAACATAGTAGATATGCGAATATTATTAGTGGAACTGCTTGCCATAATTTTACTGTTATTGGTATCTTGTAATAATGCTTCCAGTCCTTCTTCATCCAACAACAATAGTGTAGAGAAGCCACATAAAGTCAAAATTTCTGATAGTGATTTGACGAAATATGGTATAGCTAATAATCCCACCAATGTTCTGGGTGGGCTTAAAACAGGAGAAAAGGCGCCCGATTTCACCTTAAAGGATCAGGACGGCAACGAGGTTAGTCTGTCAGACAGACTAGCCAGCGGACCGGTGCTGATGGTTTTTCTCAGAGCGGAGTGGTGTTCATTTTGCAGAAAGCACCTACAGGCTTTCCAAGATAATTTGATAGATATAAAGGCATCAGGCGAGGCACAGGTCATAGCTGTCAGCCCTCAGTTACCAGAATATATGCAAACATTCCACCAGAAGAATGCACTTAATTATCCCATACTCTATGATGACAATCATGCAGTAATGAAGGACTACAAGGTATTCTTTCACGTCACCGAGAAGTACAATGACTATATCAAAGAAGCTAAAGGCAATAGCATAGAAGCCTTTAACGGAGACGAAGAACCTGTGATGCCTATACCAGCCACTTACTTAATTGGGCAAGATGGTATTATCAAGTATGTGCATTATGATCCCGATTATAAGCAGAGATCTGCTATGGATGTAGTGATGAAAGCACTCTAATTGTCAGTATATGTCTCAAGATTCTATCAGCCTTAATAAATTTATCAGCAGCACAGGTATATGCTCCAGAAGAGAAGCTGATAAGTGGATAGAAGCCGGCAGAGTTCAGATCAATGGAATCACTGCTATCAAAGGCAACAGGGTAGAGACAGGAGATGAGGTGACCCTTGACGGACAATCTATAGGCGCCAAACCAAAGGCAGTCTATATTATGCTTAATAAGCCACCTGGTATTACAACAACTACGGACCTGAGTGACAAGGATAATATCATCGACTTTGTCAATCATCCCCAGAGAATATTCCCTATCGGCCGCCTGGACAAACCGTCCACAGGACTAATATTACTTACCAATGATGGAGATATCGTCAATCAAATTCTGCGTGAAGAAAACGAACATGAAAAGGAATATATAGTCACTGTCAATAAACCAATTACTGACCAGTTTGTCCAGCGCATGTCACAACCTATTCCCATGCTTGGCACTAAAACCAAACCTTGTAAAGTCTTCAGGCTCAAAAAAAATCTTTTCAAAATTATCTTGACTCAAGGGCTCAATAGGCAGATAAGGCGTATGGTGGAATTCTGCGATTACCGTGTGGTGACATTGAAGCGGGTACGCATCATGGATCTGAACATTAATGACCTCAAAGTAGGGCAGTGGAGGAATCTGACCAAGAAAGAATTGACAGACCTTAAGTCACAATTGAGTTAGGCCTTTACATAAGCTACTCTACTATCAAGCCTTGCTGCTCTACGATAAACTCAAAGGTTAACCTTTCCAAATCATCACCATCTACTGTCGCATTCCAAGCAGCATGCCCAGCGCCCTCAATTGGGAAGAAGGCAAATGGAATATTGTTAGCAATACAGCGGTCTCTTAAATCCTCTGCTTCTGTAAATAATACAGTAGTGTCCTGTGTCCCATGTACTATCATTATTGGTGGGTCACTACTGTCAAATCTTTCCAATCCATATATCGATTCCAGAGCATCCACTGCAAGATCAGAACCCCATAAGTCTATAATAGAGTGGACCTCATAGGTTTGAGTTGGATTATTGACAGTTGTGGTAGGGTCTATTATTGGATCGAGTTCGTCTTGATAATCTTCCAATTCTGAAACACCTAAGGCTACAGATGAGATTGCTCCAGCAGAGCCTCCGCCGACTGTGATATAGTCTGTGTTAATTTTGTATTGGCCAGCATTAGCTACCAAGAATCTAAGCGCAGCTTTTGCATCTCTTATTGCTGGATATATAGCCAAAAACTGTGACCTCACATCTTCTGTCGGTAATACCTCACTAAAAGAAACCCACTCTTGAGGTGTAGTGCCAAAGTTGTCTCTTAACCTATAGTTGACTGACACAAAGACCCAACCTCTTGATGAAAAGTATTCTGCAAAATTTAAAATTTGTGCCTGCGTCTTAGAGCCTCCGGTAAATCCTCCTCCGTGAATAAACATGAAAAGCGGTCTGTTGTCTATATCTTCCTCTGGCTCATAGATGTCCATTAATAGCGATACTGCAATCGCTCCATCACTATTCAAACTATCATGTGCCAAGCCTTCTCCATATATAATATTACTCTGAACAAACACAGAACTGGTAGCAGCATTAGTGACCATAGGTACTGAATTTGTCGAATCTCCTTCATTGTCACAAGAGGTCATAACTATACAAAGAATGAAACCGAATATAATGGTACACCGCATTTTATAAATTGAATATGTGAGTAGTAGTTGCAAATCTAAATCTAATTATAATTGTAAGGATTGTAAGTCTTCAAATAATAACAATGATTGTCGTCTCTATATTTTAAATAAGCGCCTGATAAACTGATAATATTTATTTCACAAAACGGCCTATATAAATGAGCTGATCTTTTGAAATGACTTCAACAAAGTATTGTCCTTGCCTCAAATTAACTATAGAAATAGTAGGGAGGTCATTGACAGAATTTTTTTGTATCAATTGACCAAACAGATTATAGATTAATACTTGTGATTGAGGTTCCAAGCCACTCAGAGATATGTAGTTATATGCAGGATTGGGATACAGTTCTATCCGTCCAATAGGTGGGGCAGAAGAAAGGCTTGTATTTGGGTCACAATATGCAGGACTGAATTCTTCGAAGTAATGTAAGGCCAAGTAATCCAAGATAGACTGAGCCAGGGAGTCTACTAAGATGTGCCGATTATCTTCATCGAATCTTATATCCTGATTCATTTCTATTTGGATGGCATCTATAGTGCCATTCATTTCCTTAGACCCATGCCTGACCGTGTTGAACCCGCCCGTAAAGTAAGCTTCGTTATCCTGAGGATAGGGATCCTCCAGACTAGGTACAGACGGCAAGCCATTATTATGAAGTATGCTTCCAAAACTCTCCTCACCCCGCAATAGCCCGGCTAATGATAACCTATTAATATTATTAGCCGCAAGCGTGCTTATACTGGCTTCATTCTGCAACTCATTTATTTCAGCATCTGACATCTGAAGTGCCTCTCTGCTCAAAAGATATCCGAGTTCTATACGCTGTATTGTATGCGCATGACCATGCAAGTCTAAGAAGAGCCCTCGACCATAGGAACTAGTAATCTCATCTTTGGAGAGATCGATGAATTCATGGTAACCTCTCCATGCTTCCTCCACTAAGGCATTGCCATCAGCAGCATCTGCTATATCTCTATTGGCGTCAAATTTCACACGGTGTAATCTATTCATGACCATATGCGGAAAGCACCCTGTGAGTTCTTCTATTTTATCTACAAGGTCCCAGGTGATTACTCTCGTGAAAGCATCTATCTGAAAAACACAGCCCACACAATCTCTGTCAGGTATACTATCAGGTTGCCAGTCACCACCATGGGGCGCAGATAGGATGATAGGGAGATTACCAGCTCTATATTCTACAAATCCAGTACTATCATAATATGTCTCTCCAGGCACCAGTTGTGCCCAGCAAGAGGTACTGAAAATTATGAGAATGGAGATTAGGACGGGATTCATTTAGTATTACTTAGTGTATTTTATTCTTCGTTAATGGAGTATTGCTTCTTTGTTTGCAAGATATTGTTTTCCTACCACAATGGTATGCCGGTGTGCGGTTTAAAGGTAAGGGCGGTTCACGGTTCAAAGGTGCATCGGTGCACGGTCTATGGTACACGGTCTATGGTTTATGGTTTAAGGTTTGTGGTTTATGGTTGCGGTGCAAAGGTGTTGGGTAGGTATTTAAGTTGTAGAATGTTTTTGTGGTATTCCAGTATTCCATAGAGAGGTCGGGAGACCTTCTATTCAGTATCCCTTTATTTTAACCATACCTGAGCCAAAGGACTCCAGTCCTCCATTAGATTAGCAAAAGGAATTCTTTA
>CAZPUF010000015.1:0-24830 GCA_964589705.1 uncultured Saprospiraceae bacterium
CTCTCCACAAAATCAAAACCTATCTTATATCCCTCTTCTCTGTAGTAAGCAAAAATATCAGGATGGATATAGTCCTCTACTGCAAGATGCATCTTGGTAGGTTGTAGATATTGACCTATAGTCACCACATCACAACCATGATTATGAAGATCTTGCATAATTTCTAAGACCTCTTCTTTGTCCTCACCCAGTCCGACCATGAAGCCCGACTTTGTTCTTTTTCCTTGATCCTTAGTTCTTTGGATTTGCTCTAGACTTCTGTCATATTTCGCTTGTGGTCTGACCTTACGATATAGGCGTCGGACTGTTTCCATATTGTGAGATACTACTTCCTGCCCACCCTCTATCATTCGGGACAAGGCATCCCAATTAGCTCTCACATCAGGAATAAGTGTTTCTATTGTTGTGGATGGAGATTGTTCTTTGGTTTGGATTACGGTCTGATACCAGATTTCAGCACCACGGTCTTTCAGCTCATCTCTGTTTACCGAGGTAATAACAGCGTGCTTGACCTGCATCAGTTTTATGGCTTCTGCTACTCTACGTGGTTCATCTTCATCATACTCAGGCGGACGGCCAGTCTTCACTGCACAAAAGGAACAGCTCCGTGTGCAGACATCTCCTAGAATCATAAAGGTTGCCGTACCTGCTCCCCAACATTCACCCATATTGGGACAATTACCACTCTGGCAAATCGTATGAAGTTTATACTCGTCCACTAATCTACGGACCCTCTTATAATCTTCACCGATAGGTAACTTTACCCTAAGCCAATCCGGTTTCTTTTCACGTTTTGGCTTTTTCTGTACAATCGGTAACTCGAGCATATATCTGTTAGTTAGATCTTTTACCAAATTGGAAATTCATGTATAGCCTAAAGAAGAATCTTCTGTTAGGTATCGCTTCCGTTTCTAGTAAAATAGGAATTTTAGATGGATAGATATCGAACATGATGCCTGTCTCAAATGCTTTGACATATTCATCAAAGGCACCCATCGCTAAATGAAGGCCTACTTTTCCCTGAACACCACCTCTCACACTAATTTCATCAAATCCTCTAAAGAAAGAGGACCTATCATTGATAGAGCTATCATCAAGAAATTTGTCAGCATTGGACTCTGAATAACTTTCACTCCGAATAGTGACGACGCGTTGGTCATTGAAGTTCTCTACATATATGAGATCTAGGAAATAAGGTTTTAACAACGCTATTGAAGGTCCAATTTCATAGGAAAGGGCTACTGCCAATCCTTTCCTTTTTTCTTTTTCAGACAGATATCTCTTAACACCAACCCCTCCTCTTACATTGATTACAGAATTTATTTTCCCAAAAGCATAAGAGCCCGATCTATTGAGCATAGATATTTTGCTTTGAGTTCTTTCCCTTTCATCTTTGGTGAAGCCTAATTCCAGATGGTAGAAGTTGGTTCTATTATAAGTCTTAATGGTACCAATGTTATAAGCAATAGCAGCCCCATTTTCATGTAATCTCAAATCTACAGACCATTCTTTTTTGTAGATGATACCCTTCCAGTCGACTTCTATTAGCTTGGGTTTGATCACCCTTTGTGCTTCTGCGTGAAAGGAAAAAGCGATAATCGCTACACTAATTAATATGATTTGTCTCATCACTCGCTAAAGATAACCGAGAATTATTAAGAAGTTCAACAATGGATATGTCATCTTGGTTGACATATCGTCATAAAGGTACTTAGTTTGCGGCTCTTATGGTTGTATTTTCATTAATCCAGCATCCAACCTTATATGAATCTCCTTCTTTTAATCTTCGCTGAAACAAGTCTCCCTTGCTAGGCATATACTGAGCATAGGTGTTAATGAATTGCTGTGCTTCAGCACTTACGGCAGGATCACTTTTGGCTTTATTGAACATATCTATAGCTGGCCAAGTCACTATCTGACTATCAAATCCAGTTCCAGGCCCACATAATGGACCACTTGAAGCATATAATTTTCCAATGAGTAAATAAGGTTCTCCAGAAGCTGGATTATACTCTGCTGCCTTACGTGCATATTGGCGAGATTTAACAAAGTTCTTTATATCTCCGTAGTAGATCTTACCTACCAGCAAACTGTATTTAAACTTTTTGGCTGGATCAGAAGTATTAGCAATAAACTCATCAAATAATTGAACAGCTTCTTTATATCTCCCTTCAGTATAAGCATCATATGCTTGTCTCAAAGGACCAGGTGCCGGCGGTGGCGTGTAGCAGTTGGTTTTTTTCGCATCCCGAATTTCTGTTACACTTGAAGACTCCTTGTCACAACCTCCCCAGAGCAGACGGCCATAGGTTCTATTTATGATTTCGCAATCAGTAGGCGCTTCATTGAACTGAGCCATATACTTAGCTTCATAATAAGCACAATCATATAGATCTTCTATTCCTTCTAAGTTCTCCAATCTTGCTGGGGCATAAGCATTGATGATATCCCAAGCTTCTTTGTTTTTTCCTTGCGCGGTTCCATAATCAATTGCATCTAAGAGGAGACCTGCATATTTACGTCCTTCTTCTATGGGAATCTCTTCGTTAATAATCTTGTCAGACAAAAGCTTGGTAAAAGGATTAATCACGAAGTAATCTGATTTTTCTTTTTTGTTGTCGATTGCTTCTTTAAAGAGATTGTATGTGTCTTCTTCATCAGAATGTGCGCCATAATAGTAATACTTATCAAAAGCTTTGCGACCAGCTATATAAGCGGGTTCTCCAAAGCATTCTATTCGTTTATCATAAATGGCCATTACAGAATCGGCATATACTTGTTTCATCGCTGAGTCAGATTCATTATCATATAACCACTTGTAGATTTTTATTCCGTCTTCAAATTGGTACTTGATTGATCCATTAGCTGCTGGAGCACCGTAATATGCTTTTTCCCATAAGGGCTTGGCTTCTGCATACTGCTCTGCTTTGATCCTATCCTTATATAATACATAGGCTGTCTCTACCCCATCTCTCCTAGATGAGCTTAACTCGTCGAAGGTGATGCAAGGATTATTATCTTCCTTGACTTCAACTACTTCTACTGGTTTCTCTTCTATTATGGGGGCTGTTACTTTAGGTGTACAAGCTAATACAAGACACACAAGACTCAACCCTAGAATTTTAATACGATGATACATACTCAGATTTTATAGTATTAGATGCCAAAATTAAAGGTTGGGTGGATATGGAGGTATTAAATTCCTTATAATTACTCCATTTTTATAAATGACATCAATGAAAAAATTACTTGTTCTTACTGGAGGAGGTGACTGCCCTGGACTAAATGCAGTCATTAGGGGAATTGTTAAATCTGCGAAAACACAGGGTGGCTGGGAAGTATATGGAAGTATTGAAGCCTTTAATGGCGTAATAAAAGAGAAAACTGAGATTGTCAAACTAACTTCTGCAAGAGTAAGTGGTATCCATGTCAAAGGGGGTACTATAATCAAAACAACCAATAAAGGAAACCCCTTGGCCTTTGCCTATGAGGATAAGAAAGGAAATATCCAATACAAAGACATTAGTGAAAAATTAGTCAAGAAGATTAAAAAGCTGGGGTTTGATGCAGTCATAAATATCGGTGGTGATGGTTCGCAAGCCATATCGCAAGCGCTCTATAAAAAAGGTCTTCCAATCATAGGAGTACCAAAGACCATAGATAATGACTTGAGTTCTACAGATGTCACATTTGGATTTACAACGGCTGTCCAGATTGCAACAGATGCTTTTGACAAGCTGGTAACTACTGCACATAGTCACAATCGTGTTATGATAATGGAAGTGATGGGTAGAGATGCTGGCTGGATAGCATTGCATACAGCCTTAGCTGGTGGAGCAGAACTTTGCTTGATTCCTGAAATTCCATTCAATATAGATTCAGTAGTCAAAACCATTAAGTCTAGATATAGAAATGGAAAGGGTTTTGTAAATATTGTCATTGCGGAAGGTGCTAAAATGGGAGGAAAGAAGATAGGCAAAAGAGAAGCAGGTGATCATAATATAAAATTAGGAGGTGTTGGACTTCAGTTAAGACAGATGTTAGAGGAAGCAGGTATGGAACCTGATGTCAGAGTGACTACCTTAGGACACATACAAAGAGGAGGTACTCCTGTTGCTTTTGACCGTGTATTGGCTACTGCATTTGGGGTGAAAGCATTTGAGATGGTAACCAAGGGTAGATTTGGAAGAATGGTCACCTTTGTTAACAACGAGGTCAAAGACACTACCTTATCTAAGGCTATCAAAGAATATAATCACGTAAGTAAACGACATTATCTTATAAAGACTGCTCGACAGATAGGCGTCTCATTTGGTGATGATTTGTAACTCATTTGTTGAAAAATAAAAAAGAGGCTGTCATTATATGGCAACCTCTTTTTTATCTCTATTATTTGATTCTTATTTGTATCGAACCGTTACGGTTTCACCAATCCAGCAACCCACTTTCTGCTTGTCACCAGCTTTTACTTTTTTCATGAATCCTTCGTTCTTGTCAGGTAGTGATCCATTATACTTTCCTATTTTTTTATTGGCCTCATCAGTCAGTTCTGGATCTACAGACCTGGCTTTTCTGTACTTATCTACTGCTGCGAGAATAGCTAATCTTTGATTCCAAGCATCTCCACAGTTTCTAGCTGAAGTTGCATACAAATCACCAATAAGCATATAAGGTCTTCCATATCCTGGTCTTAGCTTAGCCGCTTCCAAAGCTGTAGCTCGAGCATTAGAATACTTTTTGAGTTTTCTACCTTGAATAGAAGCCTTAGAGAACATGTATCCTGCTTTCTTACTTGGATCTGTTTCTGTTGCTATAGCTTGATCATACTTAGCAACGGCTCCATCATAGTCGCCGGCGTCATAAGCTTTCTTAGCTAATATTGCTGGATTGTTCGCTTCAAATTCAGCTTGTCTGGCAGCATTAGTAGAAGCAGCATAAGCTTTCCATTTTCCATCTAGGTCTACTAGCAGAGGGTCATCATCTGCACAGCCTCTCTTTTTTAACAGCCCTACTAATTGCTTCAGCTGCTCATAATTCTCTGGATCAGCTTCATACAGCGCTTTATACTTAGGCTTGAAATATTCGCAATCAAAAAGTTGTGTCTCAATTGGAGCGAACTTAGACTGAGCAGATTTCCATGCTTGATCATAGTATTGGCCATACTTAGAATTATTCTCAAGGTTGTGCTTTGCTATATTATCCATTGTTGTGAAATACTCAACAGCTTTTTCCTTTTCTAACTTTCCTTTCTCAAATTGGTAAGCTACTATTGTCGAAAGTGGTTCAAAAACAGTATACTCAACTTCATTTCCTGATTTCTGTATTGCCATATCTAGCACATCTAAGTTCTTAGAATATGATTCGTTCAAAGTATAGAACATATCAAAGCCTTTTCTGCCAAGTACATACCCAATCTTAGACTGGATACATTCAGGATTTCCGACACACTTAGTAGGCACCACATCACCATTCTCATAGGCTTGTATTGCCTCATCGTAAAGCTTATTAATCTTTTCTTTGTACTCAGACTTCTTAGCATCATCCGTCTCGTTCTGAAACTTATTGATGTACAATTTAACACCGTCAATGAAATGGTAATCACGTTTACCGTCAGCAGCTGGGGCTATGGTATATGCTGTATTCCAATTTTCATATGCGATATCCCAGTCTTGTGACTTTAGGGCTTGACGGTAGATTGTATGCGCATTTTCTGCTTCATCTTTTTGAGGACTGTCGATCCAGCTTGCAAATTGGGCAGTTATACTACTTACGCCAAGTACAAACATTGTAATCAGTGATAGTCCAATTCTTATTGCATCCATCTTTTTGTTTTTACTTTTTAATTATACTTTCTTTTTAAGAACCATTCGTCATCACTATAAGTAAAACTGAATGTAGCTCTAAAATATCTTTCTTCTATATTAGTATTTCTACCCCTCACACCTACGCCAAATCCTAAGTGCGCATGTGATATTTTTCTCTGATAGAAAAATGGCAAACTAAATCCTACTGTTAATCCTATATCATCCACAGGGCCATCTGCATTGATAAAAGTAGCGGTAGGCACCTGCTTGTAATATGCTCCCAATCTATATTTGATTCTAGAGAAATAACTATTGACAGAATTAATATTAGGACGATAAAATCCTCCAATGGATAACTCTGTGGCATCATTTAAGTCTTCGTTAACAGCCTCGCTGCTAAACCCAGACCAGTTTGTCACTGTATAATTTACTCCTGCAGCAAATTTGTCACTACTATAGTAGGTAACACCTGCTCCAAATTCTGAGGGCAATTTTCCTGAAAGTCCTTCTGTCCGAGTAAAGGAAAGTGTATCTCTTAGAAAATCACCATTTCCCAATAGGATTACAGCGCCCGCAAACTCACTCAAGTCCGTAGAAAGATTTGTCTGAGAATTTCCATGAACACCAAAGACAAATTTCCTTTCTGGTACTATTGTATTGTCTTCAAGTAATTCTCTTTTGCTCAGATAGACGGTGTATAGCAATCCCACTCTCCATAGAAACCCACGGTGATTGGCTACTTCCTCAATCAATGTACTTTCTGCCAATCCTGTATCGGGAAAATTGAGCAATCTCTGTTCCTGAGTTCTACCCAATAGTACGCCTGTATTTATTCCCACAGACAGGTTTTTATATCTAAATGAATTACTCCAAGTAAAGTCAAATGTGCCACCACTACCCTCAAGATTCCTCTCTACTCTGCCGACACCTTCTATAAAGTCTACATTTTCAATATTATAATCAACATTACTAAAAGGCTTTAGTGTGAATGCCATACCAAAAAATATAGGTCTCTGCTTTCTATCAAGCAGGTCGTTCAGTGTATTCTTTAGGGGGAAGGCCAATGATATATATGAAAGATTCCCCGCCCAAAAGCTTGCGTTTTGGCCGTTTTGGTCAGTTAACGAGTTATAATCACCTGTAAACCCTATATCGAAAGCCGCTGCTGACAAATAATTAATGGAAGCGGGATTTACTATATTGATTTCATAGGGATTATATATAGCAGCTCCAAGTCCACCCATATTACGTGAGTAGATGAAGTTATCATCTTGAATGTCTCCAAATCCAAATCTGGAAAAGGGTGAATTATCCCTCGATTGCCCTAAAAGAAGAGCAGGAAGGAATATCAAAAACAAAACTGATTTTCTACAAATTATATTCAAGGATATCATGCAAACCTTTAAGTAGGAGATTCGGAGCCACAAATATCTCAGAATCTATTATTTCTCCAAAATAGGAAGCGTCTCCGCCAGTTAATAAAACGGCCATTTTACCTTTTTTACTCGTTAAAGTTTTGATAAAAGCCTCAATTTCAAGTTTGACCCCCCAAACTGCTCCATTTTGCATAGCAGATTTCGTGGTATCACCTAACATCTCTGCATGCCACTTTCTCTTCAATAGAGGCAATGCTGAAGTAAAATGGTGCATGGACATTAACCTTAACTCTACACCAGGAGCAATGTTGCCACCAAAGTAATTTCTTTTGTCGTCTATAAAGTCATATGTCATACAAGTCCCAATATCTATTACAAGACAGTTCTTTTTAGGATACATGTTGGCCGCTCCAACTACTGCAGCTAATCTATCTAAGCCCAAAGTCCTAGGTGTCTTATATCTATTTTTAATAGGCACCTTGGTTTTATGAGTCAATTCCAAGAGATTATGGTTTTTCTTGAGATACTCAATGAAGTAAGCACTTTTAACTCTCACCGAAGAGACAATAGATGCGGAGAAAGGATATTTCTTATATATGGCTTTTATATCTCTAACAAGGACTTTCTTGACTCTCTTATTATATACAATTTTTCCATCTTGGAAAATGGCCAACTTTATAAATGTATTACCGATATCTATTATGAGGTACACTTGATTAATGCTGTTCTATCATAATATGAATCAATGCTTGAAATGGCGAATACCCGTAAACACCATTGGCAAATTGTTAGAATCACAATAATCTATGCTTAGCTGGTCTTTAATGGATCCTCCAGGTTGTATTACTGCAGTAACACCAGCCTTATGCCCAATCTCCACGCAATCAGGGAAAGGAAAGAAAGCATCAGAAGCCATAGCTGCGCCTTCTATCTCAAATCCAAATTTCTTTGCTTTAGCAATAGCTTGTTCGCAAGCATCTACCCTACTCGTTTGTCCACAGCCCATACCTAATAGTTGTCGATTTCGAGCTAATACAATGGTATTGGACTTCAAATGCTTGACCAACTTGTTGGCAAACAACAAATCATCTATCTGACTGACAGAGGGAGCTTCTTTAGTAACCACCTTTAAGTCATCAGACACCTCAGCCTTTAAATCCATATCCTGTTGGATCACACCATTTAGTATAGTTTTAAATGAGTTTGATTGCCTGTAAAATTTATTGATTTTAAGCAGGATTCTCTTCTTCTTTCCTTTTAATAGTTCTAGTGCATCATCATCAAAATCTGGTGCAATCAGGACTTCATAGAAGAGCTTATTGATCTCTTCAGCAGTGGCTAGGTCTATCTTCGCATTTGCGATTAGAATGCCGCCAAATGCAGAGACTGGATCTCCTGCCAGAGCTGCTGTCCACGCATCGAAAATATTATCTCTTGTTGCCACTCCGCAGGCATTGGTATGCTTAAGCACTGCAAAGGTTGGATCATCTGACTCAAACTCTGCCATCAATTGGACAGCAGAATCTATATCTACCAGATTATTGAATGAAAGGCCCTTACCAGAAAGCTTTTCAAAGACTTCATCCATATCACCGTAGAAGGTAGCAGACTGATGAGGATTCTCACCATATCTAAGATCCGAGGCCTTTTTCTTACTATGCCTAAATCCTGATACTTCTAACTGACTCTCATTTTTAAAATATGAATAGATCGCCGTATCATAATGCGAAGACACCGCAAAGGCTTCAGCAGCCAATCTCATTCTTTCATCCAAACTTGTAGTGCTACCATTGTTAGAAAGAATGTTCTCTAAGTCGGCGTAGTGCTCTTGAGATGGAATAATCACAACGTCTCCAAAATTTTTGGCTGCCGCTCGGATAAGCGCAATGCCCCCTATGTCTATCTTCTCTATAATTTGTGCTGCATCATCTGTACTTGCAACTGTCTTTTCGAAAGGATATAAATCTACTACAACTAGGTCAATCTCAGGTATATCATATTGTTCCAATTGAGACAGATGTGCATCTTCCCTCCGAGCGAGGATACCACCGAACACTTTTGGATGTAGTGTCTTAACCCTGCCATCCAATATAGAAGGATATGATGTTATGTCCTCTACTTTTATAGGTTGTAGTCCATGTGCTTCCAGATGCTTATAGGTGCCACCAGTTGAGAAGACCTTAATGTCTTGCTCTTTGATCAATTCAATTATATTATCCAATCCTCCTTTATCAAAGACAGAGATGAGCGCGGATTTTATTTGCTTTTTCGACATATTACTAAAATTCATTATATAGCGAAGATGCGAGCAAAAGTAGGCATTCTTAAGTCATATGTGGATGAGAAAGGCATTCGATTTATTCCACATTGTTGATAACTCAGTTATTATCTAAAATCAAGGATATTTCCCATCTCATAACAGATTCTACACCTCGGCTCATACTTATCTTTTTCGCCCAAAACGACTGTTTCGCTTTCTCCAGTCAATCTGAAAGAATGCGTTGCAAGACTACCACAGTGAGGACAAATAGCGTGTACCTTAGTTATGTATTCAGCTACTGCTAGTAGATCTGGGATTGGGCCAAAAGGTTGACCTCTGAAGTCCATATCCAAACCTGCAATAATTACCCTTATACCTTTAATGGCCAATTTTTGGCAAACTTGAACGAGTCCTTCATCAAAAAACTGCGCTTCATCTATACCAACCACATTGATATTCTCTATATGCTGATAGATGTCCAAACTATTTTCGACTGGTAAGCTATCGATTGCATTCTCATTATGTGAGACAACCGCAGTTTCATCATAGCGATTGTCTCTTTTGGGCTTAAAAATTTGGATACGCTGGTGGGCAATTTTGGCTCTGTTAAGTCGTCTAATCAGCTCTTCAGTCTTACCTGAAAACATGGAGCCGCATATGACTTCTATCCAACCACTGCGCTGTCCTTTGAAATTGGGCTCTAAAAACATGCTTATAAGAAACTAAAATTTGCCAAAATGTAGTTAAAATATATGTCACAATCATAATATGGTGACTTGCGAACAAATTAGGAATTAAAATTGCAAAGAACTAGTAAAGAAGAATAATGAACTTGGATAAAACGGCGAAGACTTTAAAGAAGATTAATCGATTGTATGAATTAATCAGCGATATCGGTGAATCTACTGACACGGAAAGAGACTTGTTAAAGGCCTATGCAAAAGACCTATATAACTCTCTGTGTACGGAAGAAGAACTAATAGATGCCGAGATAAGCAGAGATAAATCAAGCTTAAAAAAAGAGGAAAAGAGAATTAAGAAAGAACATAAAGCTGTTGCTAAACTAGCTAAAATAGAATCTGAAGAAGAAATTGCACCTGTACAAGAAGTAAAAGAAGAAGTAAAAGTGGTTGAACCAGTTGCGCAACCTGTCCAAGCAGCTTCTTCTTCAAGTGACACTCGTCATCAAGCTACTGCACCCTCTTCTACTTTTTCAGAAGAGATGCTTGCTATCTTTGAAGAAAAGCCTATCACCGAATTATCAGACAAATTGAGCCAGACACCAATTTCTGATTTGACAAAAGCGATGGGTATTAATGAACGCATATTCACAGTCAATGAGTTATTCGGTGGGAATACAGCTGAGTTCAATAATCTGATGACTGCGCTTAACGGACTTGACAACTTTAGTGAAGCAAGAGCAGTACTCATGAAGAGTGTGGCTAGCAAATACGACTGGGATGCCCCTGCCAAGCAGAAAAAAGCGAAACAACTAGTCAAACTTATACAAAGAAGATTCAACTAAGTATCATTACTCTACAGTTCTGAATGAAAAGTAATAAGCCTTTCTTCCAATCTATTACTTTCAGTACTACCATAGTACTCATCATTTGGAGTGTACACATTATTACCAGATTAACGGAAATCTCGTTGACCAGTTGGGGAATATTTCCTCGAGAGGCTGATGGGTTGTTGGGCATTATCACTGCGCCACTTGTACATGGAAGTTGGGAACATCTCTTTTCCAATTCTGCTCCCCTCTTTGTATCTACAACTATCATCTACTATTTCTACAAGCGGGTTGCGTGGGCAAGCTTTTTTTTCATTTATCTGGCTACTGGACTATCCGTCTGGTTATTAGGCAGATCTGTATACCATATAGGAGCCAGTGGAGTAGTTTACGGTCTCATTTCATTTATATTCTGGAGTGGAATATTCAGGCGCAATATCAAGAGCATAGTTCTGGCTTTAGTGGTCACCATTCTCTACAGTGGATATCTAGGCGGTATCGTCCCTAACAAAGAAGGAGTCTCATGGGAAAGTCATTTACTAGGTGCCATCGTAGGAATCATAGTTGCCTTCCTATTTAAAAGTGTGATTGAATCAGATGAGGAAGAAATTGACCCGTGGGCTGATGAAATCTATGCAGATGCTACTCCATATTTTCCTCGTGATGTGTTTGATATGACTATCAAAGAAAGAGAAGAGATGCGGCGCCAGGAAGCATTACTCAAAAGGCAGTTATGGGAAGAGCGACAAAGGTTGAGAGACTTAGGAGATGATGTAGTGAATTAAGAAATATCTTGGAAGCCTAAATCGTTAATGATTACACCACCAGTAATCTAACATTATGAAAACACTTCTCTTCCTTCTATCAATTTGTTTTTCAATTAATATCTCTTATGGCCAACTTCACATTAAAGGAAGCCTACTTGATGAAAATAATGAGCCTGTCATCTTCGCCCACGTGTTCCTTAAAAATAATCAGCGCATAGGAACAGTTACAGATGAAGGTGGGCAGTTTTCATTAGTGATCCCCAGAAAATCTTATCAAGATACAATTGTTAGCACCTCTCTAACTTATGAAACCTTGCACACCCCAATAAGTGATTTGCCAGATGACAACAGATTGGTTATCAAAGCATCTTCATATAAATTAGATGAATTGACAATAGTCACTGACGACTATCTCAAACACTTATGCCTGGAAGCCATTCGACTCATTCAATACAATTATCCTAACAAAATACACCAACAGCGTGCTTATTATCAAGAATACACCATTTCGAATGATGAGTATAGTGAGCTCATAGAAGCCGACATAATTATTAAGAATGAGGGATATGGCAAAGAATATTTAGAAAGAGATATGTATATCAATCAATTGCGAAAAACCAATGATGATAGAATGCTAAGAGAAGATCTCAAAAAAGGGGGATTAAAGTCAAAAATTATATATGACAAAGACCCCATTGTCAAAAGATCTTTTTTCTACATGAGAAGATATTATGAAGATAATAAACGATTCATAGAAGATATGGAATTAGACATCTACAATAGCTCACTCGAATTTCATAGTCAACAAGTGGTAGATACTGACACTATAATCACAATAAAAATCTTAGACCCACTCTTTAAAAAAAGGGAAGTAGTTGACCAAGATACGGTATACACACATACAGATTGGCTTTTTAGTTTAGTCTCCATTAACAAAAATGACAAGGCTATAGTCCAAGTCCAAACTGGAACTAAATGGGATAAAAAAGGAGATTGGAACATATATAAATACAGAAAGATAAATGACCTCTACTATCCTGTCTATATAAAAAATGTACTTTCATTAACCTACAATCAGGAAACAGAAAAGCACTACAATGTCCAAACAATGCTTTTGTATGATAATACCTTAGATGAAGAAGCATTCATTAAAACAAAAAAAAGAAATAGAGTCAAAATAGGGAAAGACCTCAGGGAATATAAATACAATGCAGAATTTTGGCAGAATTATCCCTACCCTTTTGACTTACCCTCGATAGATCATATAAAGGACTTACTTAATAACAAGGAAGACTTGGACAAGCAATATCGAGACAATCAAAAAAGGGTGATGTTTGCGTTTCCTTGGTCTAATTAGTAAAATCTAACATTTCCAACACCTTCCTCACCGAACCATGTTCTAATAATAAATTCTTTGCCTCTTCTGGGGTCAATCCTGTTTTGTCTACAATCATTCGTACTCCCCTAGCGACGAGCTTATGATTACTTAGTTGCATATCTACCATCTTATTATCCACAACCTTTCCAAGCTGAATCATAGTGGCTGTGCTAATCATATTCAGGATAAGTTTCTGTGCAGTACCAGCTTTCATACGTGTACTTCCTGTAAGGAACTCAGGGCCTACCGGGCAGACCACAGGAAAATCTGCATATTGTTCTACACCTGAGTTAGGGTTACATACTATACATCCTGTTGTGATCTTATTCTCTTGGCAATCTCTTAGACCGCCTATAACATAGGGTGTTTGGCCTGAGGCTGCTATACCTATGACCACATCTTCTTTACTGATCATATACTCGCTGAGGTCCACATAAGCCTGAGCCACATCATCTTCTGCAAATTCCACGGCTTTACGAATCGCACTATCACCGCCTGCGATAAGTCCTATAACAAGATCATGCGAGACACCGAATGTAGGTGGACATTCTGATGCATCTACAATTCCTAATCGGCCACTTGTACCAGCACCAATATAGAATAGGCGTCCACCAACTTTTAGTTTAGTAACAATAGCAGTTACTAATAACTCAATCTGTGGAATAACTGCCTTTACTGACTCTGGCACTGTCCTATCTTCCTGATTAATTGAAGATAAAATCTCGGGTAAAGGCATCTTCTCGAGATGTCTATATCTAGAATCTTGCTCAGTTATTTTCATGTAGTATGAAGTATCATATTTGTTCTTTAACATTTCGTCTAGCAGTTGTCACTTCAATGTAAATATTGACAAACCCGTTACATGCCTACTATGTCAAATAATAATAGTTTTGAATTCTGATCAAGCAATAAATTTATTTATTGCTCGATAAGCGCTTTTTCATTATCAGAAATTATCGTAATGGTCGCTCTTTTAGAGTGGCCATTATTTTTTATCGTTTGCTTGACTAGTGATCAATAACCCTATAGCAGTGATCATTCCATTTAAGATCAACAACTCAAAACCAAAAACATAGCCACCAAGCCACGCTTCCGAATTTGCATTAATTAGATATGTAAGGACAGGTGATAGTAAACAAATCCATGGCACCAAATTATCCCTGACTTTTCGTTTAGTAAAAAATCCTACAGCATACAAACCTAGCAAAGGCCCATAAGTATATCCGGCAACCCTAAAGATTTGACTGATTACTGCATCATCGTTGATATGATAAAAAATAGTGATCACTATCAGTAATAAAAACGAGAAGGCTAGGTGGACAAAGATTCTCGTTCTCCTCTTGTCTATATCTGATTTAGTGGAATTCTCAAACCCTAAGAAATCTACACAAAATGAAGTAGTTAATGAGGTTAAGGCTGAATCAGCACTTGAATATGCAGCTGCAATCAGTCCTAAAATAAATACGACACCTATAGAAGTGCTCATATGATTCAAAGCCAAGGTTGGAAACAGCAGATCTTTCTTTTCAGGTATAGCCATTCCGATCACATCAGCATACTGATACAATAGTACTCCTAAGGCTAGGAATAAAATATTTGCAAATACTAGAATAATGCTGAACCAAAACATGTTCTTCTGAGCTTCGTCGATATTCTTGCATGATAGGTTTTTTTGCATCATATCTTGATCCAACCCTGTCATCACTACTGCAATAGAAGCACCAGCAAGAAACCTTTTGAAAAAATTCTGATTGTCTCCCCAGCCCCCTTCAAAAAAGAAAATTTGGCTATAGTCACTCTGCTTTATCTGCATAATCACATTTCCAAGTGATAGGTTCATAGCTTTAGCAATCGTCAAAATGGTTATGATAACAGCTGTCAACATGAATATAGTCTGAAGCACATCGGTAAGGACTATGGTTTTGATACCACCGTTGAAGGTATACACCCATATTAAAAGTATTGTAATGGCAACAGTCAGTGGAAATGAAATGCCAAAACTGGATAAGACAAATTCATAAAGTACAATAGCGACAAGATATAATCTAAAAGAAGCCTGAACAGTCCTAGAAATAAGAAAAAAACCAGCACCTGTCTTGTATGAAAAAACACCAAATCGATCTTCCAAATATGTATAAATACTTGTCAGATTCATCTTATAATACATGGGCATCAGTATGGTACCTATAATCAAATATCCAAGAAGGTAACCAAAGACCATCTGCATATACGAGAACTGTGTATCAGCAACCCAGCCTGGTACAGATATAAAGGTTACTCCAGATAGAGAAGCGCCAATCATACCGATGGCCACCAAGTACCATGGAGATTGCTTGCTGGCATTGAAGAAGTCTTGATTATCTGCTCCTCTTGAAGAAAAAAGTGAGATGGCAATCAGAACCAAAAAGTATCCCACAATTATGGTCAAAATAGTAGCGGCAGAAAGTCCAGTTGATAACATAAAACAAATATAGTTTTTAAGCCATAGCTTCAATGAGTAGTTTTCTATATGTTGTTTCCCAGCCAGCCCAACCTTCAGCAGCATAGAATGAGCTATTATGCCAAATAAGACAAGTACAGCCATTTACTGCCTTATTGTGTGCAATAATGGTTTGTGCTTTTTCTAAGGCCTGTTCAGGTGAAAGATTTAGATAATTCTTGAAGGTGACATCCATCATCTGAAATGGATGGATCAATAAACTAGTTACAGCATCTTGCTCTAAGTCGAACCAATAAAATGGCACTGACGTTCCTGCCCGGTAGCCTAGTCGATCTGCATAGCCCATAGAGTAATCCATTTCAATACCTGCCTTAACTAAGGCGTTATAAGTGGAAGGCATGGTCATCCTCAAAAAATGCTGTCTTGACAAAATGACAGATTCTCCTATGAGTGATTCCAAAGTATGTTTCTGTTTTTGAATTAGCTTCAAGGAATTCATAGAATAATAGGACGGATGGATTCCAATCTCAGCACTCTTTGATATTTTGCTGACTTTCTCAAGAAAGACTGGTTTTGAAGAAGAGATGTTTTTATCATATGTCCCTCTGTCAGCAACAAGAATAAATGTAGTTAGCTTAATTCCTAGTTCCTTATGCCAAGAAATTATGTCTGATATCCTATCATAGGGATCTTCACTTTGGAATCTTTCTCGAAGTCTAGTCCAATTAATTGTGAAAAAATCTTTTAGAGTACCACCAAGGCGTACCGCAAATGGCTTATGCTTAAATGCAAAAAACTGATCTATATCTAGAGTCGATTTAAGTGAATATTCTGAAAGAGATGTTTGAATTGATTGATTCTGATTTAAAAAATTAGCTAATGATTGAATCCAATAATCTATTATTGGTACATCAAGTATTGAAAGTTTGGCTAGGATACTAGATGATGACCTAAATCTATCATGAGCATCTTTAGGTATATCACCATTATATTCCTCTACCCTTGCAAGTAAATAAAAGCAACTGGCAAAGGCATCAAAATTGAGCTCACCATCTTCATTTATATTTAGCTGCCTCTGAATTTCTGGAATGCGCTCTTTTCCAAAGTTTGAAAAATAATCTGAGCTAGGTATTTTGAGCTCTGAAGTTTGATTATCGTTGGAGTAATTGACTTTACAAGTTGCATGTGTGGTATTAAATGCCTCCTTATCTGTAATAATCTGAAATGTCAACCCCAGTCTATACTCAAAAATATAGCTAGCCACATATTGTAACTTATTATCACTATAAGCTGAGTAAACTAAAATCATTATATCTCAATATATGGATAAGTTACCTGACTCAGATAAAGTCCTTTGGCTGGGACTGACCAGGCTTTTTCCAATCTTACCTGATTATCCAAAGCGGACTTGACTTGATCCAGCGTTAAGCGTTTCAATCCTACATTAAGGCACATACCTACAATCAATCTGACCATACCTCTCAAGAATCTATCCGATGTGACATGAAAATTCCATTCGTGTTCTGATATTGCTTGCCATTCGCTCCTTGACAAATCGCATATATTGGTTTCGTTATCGGCATGGGTCTTACAGAATGGAAGGAATTCTTTATAGTCCAGAAGAAGTTTTGCGACTTGGTTCATAAGATTGAAATCAGGACGACCTGACTGGTCATAGCGATAGACAGTATCTTGATTAAATGGGTCCTTACCAAAGACAAGTTTATAAATGTAAGATCTTGATAAAGCATCGAATCTGGCATGGGCCTCTAGTGCAACAGGAATAATATTATATATCCTTATTGATTTACTAAGCATGTTATTCAACTTATACACCAAATCCTTTAACTGAAATTTTTCTGGAAGGTCTGTATGTAGAAAGTATTCAGAAGCGTGTACTCCAGTATCTGTCCTTCCACAGCCTACCACTTGAATAGGTTGATTGTAAATGATTGATAATGTTTTCTCAATATCAAACTGTATGGAAGGATCTTCAGGTTGCTTTTGCCAACCGCAATAATCAGTACCGTTATAAGCAAGCTGGATAAAATATCTAGAGGACATGAACGTCTATTGGATTTAAAACAAAAAAGTCTTCTAAGATATTTTACTTAGAAGACTTTCAAATTTTCTTTTCTGTGATTTCCTGTTAGCTGTAACCAAGTTTGTTCAAAACTTTCGCTAGAGTATCTGCCTTTAGGTCATCCACATGGGCATCAATACCTATTCCATTAGCATATTCTACTAAAGCTGGTTCTAACATTTTCTTTATTTCATCTGCAGATTTAGCTGGAGATTTACCCATCAATCTAGCCATTGTATCACCTATATCTGCAGGCGAATTAACTACCTCAATTCCGCACTCCCTCATAATAGCCATCTTTGCCTCGGCCGTATCATCTTTGCCTCCTACTATAGCTCCAGCATGACCCATAGTCCTTCCTTTAGGTGCAGTCTGACCTGCTATGAATCCAACAACAGGTTTTGTACCATGTTCCTTGACCCATCTGGCTGCATTAGCTTCCATGTTTCCACCAATCTCCCCTATCATAATGATTCCATCAGTATCAGGATCATTCATCAGTAATTCTACAGCTTCTTTGGTCGTTGTCCCTGGAATTGGATCGCCGCCTATTCCTATACAAGTTGACTGTCCCATACCTGTCTTTGTTACTTGATCTACCGCCTCATACGTCAAAGTTCCTGAACGGGATACAATACCTATTCTGCCTTGTCTGTGAATGAATCCTGGCATGATGCCGACCTTAGCTTCTCCTGGTGTAATTACTCCTGGACAGTTTGGTCCAACAAGTCTACAATCAAAATCTTTGATATATGCTTTCACCTTGACCATATCCTGTACTGGTATACCTTCAGTTATACATATTATTACTTTGATACCTGCTGAAGCAGCTTCCATTATTGCATCTCCAGCGAATGGTGGTGGTACAAATATGATAGAGGTGTCAGCGCTTACTTTGTCTACAGCTTCTGATACGGTATTAAAAACTGGAACACCTAAATGGTCCTGACCACCTTTTCCTGGTGTCACACCTCCTACAACTGGGGTGCCATATTCTATCATTTGTCCGGCGTGAAAGCTACCTTCCTTACCTGTAATTCCTTGAACAATGATTTTACTGTCCTTGGTAACGAGTACACTCATGAATACTATTTTATTAAGATGATTTGCTCATCTGGTTTGTGGAAATAATATTTTTCTCTGCCATACTTCTCAATATCTCTATTGATTGTTTGACGTTCGACAATTGCTTCTTCTAACTGCTTTTCGTAATCAGCTTTTCTTTCTTCGAGTTTATCAACATTTCTACTCAATTTGAATTGAGTAATAAGGCTATATCTATCAAAGAAACTGACCCAAATTACGAAAGCAATAATGACAAGAGTGTACTTATTTAAGTAATTAACCTCATCAGTTGATTTCACTACCTGACGAACAATATTAATAAGATTCATAAATGTGTATAATACACAAATATATTATCTATTTTTTTAATATGTTATTGCCTGGATAATAGGCCATTTCTCCTAATTCTTCTTCAATTCTTAGGAGTTGATTATACTTTGCAATTCGATCACTTCTAGATGCTGATCCCGTCTTTATCTGACCTGTATTCAAAGCTACAGCCAAATCAGCTATAGTCACATCCTCTGTCTCTCCTGATCTGTGGCTCATAACAGATGTAAATCCATTAGATTTTGCCAAAGAGACCGCTTCTATTGTTTCTGTTAGTGTTCCTATCTGATTCACTTTTATCAGAATAGAATTTGCGGCTTTGGTCTTTATCCCTTTAGCAAGCTTTTTTGTATTAGTTACAAAGAGATCATCACCAACTAATTGTACATTTTCTCCTGCCGCTGCTGTTAGAGAAGACCAGGCTTTCCAATCATCTTCGTCTAATCCATCCTCGATGGAAAAGATAGGATAATTCTTAATCCAGTCCTCCCAATAACTAACCATCTCAGACGACTTTAGTTTTTTACCCGTCGATTTATGAAAATGATATACTTTCTTTTTTGAATCATAGAACTCAGAAGCGGCGGCATCCATAGCTATCCAAACATCTTTACCTGCTTTATATCCAGCTGCTTTGATAGCTTTGAGTACAATTTCTATAGCAGCTTTGTTTGATTCTATATTTGGAGCAAACCCTCCTTCATCTCCTACATTCGTGGATAATCCATTAGACTTCAGTACATTTTTGAGATGATGAAATATTTCAACACCCATTTTGAGGCCTTGTGAGAAGGTCTTAGCACCTGTAGGTACTATCATGAACTCTTGAAAGTCTATACTATTATCAGCATGAGAGCCACCATTTAGGATATTCATCATTGGTACTGGTAGTGTAGTCGCATTGACACCACCAACATATCTATAAAGCGGTTGATTAGATTCCTGCGCCGCTGCTTTTGCTACAGCCAAGGAGACACCTAGCATGGCATTGGCCCCAAGTTTAGACTTATTAGCTGTCCCATCTAAGTCTATCATCGTCTGATCTATTGCTTTTTGATCGAAGACGTTGTACCCTAACAGAGCAGCATAAAGCTTATCATTTACATTCTTGACGGCTTTGCTGACACCTTTACCCATCCAATGTTTCTTAGAACCATCTCTTAGCTCTACTGCTTCATATTTACCTGTAGAGGCTCCAGAGGGCACAGCTGCTCTTCCAATGAACCCATTCTCAGTTTGCACATCAACTTCAACAGTAGGGTTACCTCTTGAGTCTAAAATCTGTCGCGCAAAAATGTCTGTAATTCTAGTCATACTAATTTAAATTTTTGTGCTCCTTGATTAGAGCTATAAACTGGTCAAACATGTATCTCGAATCATGAGGACCCGGAGACGATTCTGGATGGTATTGTACTGAAAATGCAGGCTTATCCTTTAATTTAATGCCTTCAACGGTATCATCATTAAGATTGATATGTGTGACTTCTACCATCTCGTTATCATTCACAGCCTCAGGACTAACACCAAAGCCATGATTTTGACTTGTCACTTCACATTTTCCTGTCACTAAGTTTTTAACCGGATGATTAATGCCTCTATGTCCATTATGCATTTTGTATGTTGGAATATCCTGTGACAAGGCTAATAGCTGATGTCCAAGACAAATACCAAACATAGGCTTAGCATCCTCAAGTAGATCTTTGATCGTCGAAATAGCATAACCCATGGAAGCTGGATCACCAGGTCCATTGGACAAAAAATAACCGTCTGCCCCATATGCTCTTATCTCTTCCACTGATGTCTTAGCTGGGAATACTTTCATTTTGGCTCCTCTCTCAGACATACATCTTAATATATTCTTCTTGGTTCCAAAATCTAATACCGCTATAGAGACTTCTGCGTCTGACTCTCCTATTTCGTAAGCTTCCGCCGTAGAAACCTGAGATGCTAACTCTAGTCCTTTCATAGAAGGGATCTCCTTACACTTCTTCTTGAGTTCTTCCAAATCCATAGTCTCTGTAGAGATCAGACAGTTCATTGCTCCCTTATCTCTTATATGTCTGACTATCGCTCTTGTATCCAATTGATGTATACAAACTATATTGTTCTTTTCGAAGTATTCCTGGATGGCTTCATCAGCAAGTGGTCTGGAATATTCAGTAGTGAAGTTCTTACAGACAAGTCCGGCAATTTGAATTTTATCAGACTCTACCTCTGTATCCTTAGTTCCATAATTTCCAATATGGGCATTGGTTGTCAATAGAATTTGGCCTGAGTAAGATGGATCGGTAAATATTTCTTGATAACCAGTCATACCAGTATTAAAGCAAATTTCTCCAGTACCAATCCCTGTTGCCCCAGCTGCTTGTCCGTAGAAGTACGTGCCATCTTCCAGCAGAAGTATTGCATTGTAATTATTAGTGTCAGACATATGAATCAGATTGGCGGCAAATATAATTAAAGACTATAATATATCAGGAACTGTAACTAAATAGGAATGGCTAAAAGTCTGGACAAAAAAAAAGGTCACCTTCTAATGGTAACCTTTTTATTATATATCCTTGAGAATAAAATCTATTCTTCTTCTTGAGAACTTGCTGCTGCTGCAGTTGTTGCAGCAGCTGCACCAGCTCCAGCCTTTTTCTTTCGTCTTGTTCTTCTTGTAGAAGATTTTCCAGTAGATGTGTTGTTATAAACATCATTGAAATCTACGAACTCAATCATAGCCATTTCTGCACCATCACCTTTTCTAAATCCAGTCTTGATAATTCGGGTATACCCGCCTGGTCTATCAGCAATCTTTGGTGCTACTGTAGCGAATAACTCTTTTACAGCATCCTTATTTTGCAAATAACCAAATACAATCCTTCTTGAGTGGCTGGAGTCGTTCTTTGATTTTGTAACAATAGGCTCAATAAAAACCCTTAGCGCTTTAGCTTTAGCTAAAGTTGTATTGATTCTTTTGTGCTCTATTAATGCATTTGAAAGGTTTTTGAAAAGCGCTTTTCTATGCCCTTTCTTTCGACTTAGGTGGTTGAATTTCTTTCCGTGTCTCATGACATGAATCTTTTAAGTGCATCACTAATCCTAATTCTTTGGTAACCGACCTGTGAATGTGGTTAGGATAAGTACTATGCTATTGTAGTATTAAAAAATGTTACTCAAAATAAAATCCATAGCCTCATTAGGCTTATGGGTCGGTGCGATTCTAATTAATTCTATTCTTCGTCCAACTTGTACTTAGATAGATCCATACCGAAAGTCAAACCTTTGTTTTGTAGTAACTCTTCAATTTCTACAAGTGATTTCTTTCCGAAATTTCTAAACTTAAGTAACTCGTTGGTGTCATATCTAACCATTTCACCAAGAGAATTGATTTTAGCAGCTTTGAGGCAGTTGTATGCTCTTACTGACAAATCAAGATCTTCTAGCGGCGTCTTAAGCAACTTACGCATATGCAAGATGTGCTCGTCAACTATATCATCCTCTCTGCTCTTTTCTGTTTCGAATGTGATATTCTCATCAGTGACTAGCATTAAGTGTTGAATTAATATTCTAGATGCTTCTTTTACAGCATCTTCAGGATGTATAGTACCATCCGTCTTAATATCTATAGTTAGTTTTTCGTAGTCTGTTTTCTGACCTACCCTTGTACTGTCTACTTGGTAAGCGACATTTTTGATAGGTGTATATATAGCATCTACAGGTATTACGCCAATTGGTGCATCTTTGGAAAGTGTTTCTCCTGCAGAAACATATCCTCTACCCTTAGTTACTGTTAGCTCTATTTCAAGGTTAACAGATTTTTCCATATTACAGATAACCAACTCTGGGTTCATCACTTTGAAAACGTTGGTATGTGCTTCTATATCTGCAGCAGTCAAACTTTCCTTTCCACTAATGGTTAGGTAAATTTTTTCGCTATCAGAATCAGGTAGATCAATTTCTGGCTTAAGTCTAACTTGCTTAAGATTCAATATAATATCTACTACATCTTCATAGACTCCTTTAATTGTAGAGAACTCGTGATCAACACCTGCAATCCTTACGGCAGAAATAGCATGACCCTCAAGAGATGACAATAATACTCTTCTCAAAGAATTTCCTATTGTCTGGCCAAAGCCTGGCTCCAAAGGTTTGAATTCGAAAGTCCCATCGAACTCAGTAGCCTTGGTTAATAATATCTTATTTGGTCTCTGAAAATTTAGAATACTCATACGCTGATAAATAGAATGAATTCATTAAACAATAACTGACTTCGATGAGAACGAAGTCAGTAATAATTTCAGGTTTACTTAGAGTAGAGTTCTACGATAAGTTGCTCATTGATATTTTCTGGGATGCTTTCTCTTTCCGGATATTCTAGGAAAGTGCCTTCCATTCTTTCAGGATTCCACTCAACCCAGGTCCATTTTTTAGCCTCTGTATTTCTTGTGCCAACAGCATTCTGAATTACTTCAAGGTTTCTTGACTTATTTCTTACAGAAACTACATCGCCTGGTTTAAGCTGGTAAGATGGAACATTAGTAAGGATACCATTCACCAATATATGCTTATGAGAAACCAACTGTCTTGCTGCTCTTCTCGTAGGTGCGATGCCTAATCTATAAACAGAGTTATCCAATCTCGCTTCTAAGAATTGAAGTAAAATTTCACCAGTTACCCCACTCTTTCCAGCAGCTTTAGTAAATAAATTACGGAATTGTCTCTCCAATACCCCATAGGTATACTTAGCTTTTTGCTTTTCAGTTAACTGAACGGCATAGTCAGACTTCTGCTTTCTTCTTCTTCCATTACCATGTTGCCCAGGTGGATATTTTCTTCTTTCAAAGCTTTTATCTGGTCCGAAGATTGCATCGCCAAATTTTCTAGCGATTTTGGTAGTCGGTCCTGTGTATCGTGCCATTTTGGATAAAACTTATAGTTATTGTAAAGGTTATGTTTTAATGGATTATACCCTTCTCTTTTTAGGAGGACGACATCCATTGTGTGGTATTGGTGTTACATCTTTGATCTTTGTAACCTTAATACCAATCTCATCAATTGCTCTAATAGCTGCCTCTCTTCCTGATCCAGGACCTTTCACAAGGACCTCAGCATATCTCATTCCTGCATCGTAAGCTGTTTGAGCAGCTGCCTTAGCCGCTATCTGTGCAGCGAACGGTGTATTTTTCTTAGAGCCTCTGAATCCAGCTTTACCTGCAGACCCCCAAGAGATAACTTGGCCAGCCTTATTGGTTAATGAAATAATGATGTTATTGAAGCTTGCTTTAATGTAAACCAGACCTTCTGGTTCTACATTAACCTTTCTTTTCTTTGTCTTTTTAGCTTTTGACATTATTTGGTAGCTTTCTTCTTGTTAGCAACTGTTTTCTTCTTGCCCTTTCTGGTTCTAGCATTTGTTTGAGTTCTCTGACCTCTCACTGGAAGTCCTCTTCTATGTCTTAATCCTCTATAACATGCTATATCCATCAAACGCTTTATGTTGGTTTGAACTTCAGATCTTAACTCCCCTTCAACCAAGTACTCATCCTGGATCAACTTAGCTATCTGCTTAATGTTATCATCATTCCAGTCATTGACCTTCATATTGGAATCAACACCAACCTTATCCAGTATTTCTTTGGCTCTAGTATTGCCAATACCGAATATATATGTCAGGCTTATACAGCCTCTTTTGTTTTTAGGTAAATCTACACCTGCTATTCTCGCCATATCTTAGCCTTGTCTTTGCTTGAACTTAGGGTTCTTCTTGTTAATAATATATAGCTTCCCCTTTCTACGGACGATCTTGCAATCTGCAGATCTCTTTTTTAT
>CAZPUF010000016.1:0-3452 GCA_964589705.1 uncultured Saprospiraceae bacterium
AAAGAAAACCCTAGAAACAATTTTTATGAATCTTGTAAAAGAATCCTAATTGAAATTAAGCAAAGCGATACAATCAGAATTTATAAAACTAAGGTACCCACCTATTCTTTGGCTAACAGGCTTTGTTATTACAATAACAATGTTCATCATATTTATAGCGCATTATCTAGATATTCATAATGCAATTAGACTTGGAGTCAATCCATGGTTTAGAATAAATAATACAGGACTGGCTATTTTTGCCATGTTTATAGGAACCCCATTTGTCATCTTACTTATAAGTGCTATCTTATCTATAGAGCATCAAAACTTTGGATTCAAGCAACTTTATACTTTACCAAAAAGGAGGCAAACCATAGTTCTATATAAATTAATGATCATTCTTCTGTATCTGCTTCTTATCCTATTTGTACTTATAATTGGCCTTATAGCAATCGGCATTCTTCTCAATATAATATTCCCAGAAACTGGATTTACCTATTATAAGATACCACTTACTGGCATGCTACTTTCCTCTGGTGAATATTTAGTTTCTGTCCTTGGCATCATAGGGATACAATTCTTTTTGTCTATCAGATTCAAAGGTCTTATAGTTCCCGCCAGCATAGGCATACTTGCATATACAATAGGATTTATTCTTACTTCACTAAACAATTCATTATCACTCTATTTTCCCTACTGCTACACTATAATTGTGAAGGAAGATAGTCCATTTGGAACTTCTAGTTTTGAGATAAAGCAATTCGCTTTCCTAAATGAGGTTCATTTATACAGTATAATTGTATTCTTCTCATTTATTTTATTGAGTCTCATTACAGAGAGGAGTAGGAATATTTGAGGAATGTTGTTATGATTCCAAAATACTAGCTCTCACAAGCTAGCTGAGATTAGATTGTCTTATCTCCAAATCCATTCTATGAAAACTAAAGCCAACAATTCTAATTAAATCATTTTTGTCCCAATAAACCTTCATCTAGATTAAGGCAATTGGTACCCTACTAGTTCTTAATAAAACTGGCTGGGTAAGCAGAATTATGATTAGCATATTTTACATAGTAAACTCCACTAGACAAATCTGATATTGATAATGAAGTATCACCGTCTATTATTAATCTTCTAACAATATTGCCTACCGAATTTAAGATTATCACTTCCTCCCCTTGAGAGATACCATCTAAGTATAATGTGGATTGCGATGGATTTGGGTAAACTTCAAATTTCTGGTTTGCTAATTCTTGTGTATTAGAAGTGTTAGCATCAAAGATTCTAAAAGTCGATGGGTCAGAACCAATGACAAAAAAGAAAAGATTCTGATCTACAGAAGTAATACTCGATATTATAGGCGCTACTCCTAGATTCATACCTGTAACTTTTCGAATCATATTATTCTGAGAATTCTTGGTATAGATTTCGAATTCACGATTCAGTATACTCCATGCAGATAAATATAAAGTACCGTTATGATTTACCATATCATGTCCCGAAGATTGGACCTCATTTCCTGGCTCATCTAATCGAAACGCGTAATCAACTGCTAAGGACTGTAAATCTACCACTACAGCTTCATTTGATCTTACCCCAACATATAATTCTTGATTCAATACTGTAAAGTCGTGTGGAGACACAATTCTATCACCGCTTAAAAACAACTCCAATGTACCTAAAGGCGTTCCATCCGAAGTCCATAAACCTGGGGTAGTGTTAAAGCCATCAGCACCCCCAAAAAATATTCTATCGCCTATTGTTATTATGTCTTGAAGCTCATGGGTTTCATTATTCTCCCAATGGTTTCGTCTGAGTTCGTCTAATAATTCTAGTGTCCCATTTTGAGTTCCATCGGTTACAAAAAGTGTAAAACCACTATTGTTACCTTCATGCCAGAAATATAATTTACTATCAGCGGAAGTCATATTTATAGTAACATCCCACCCAAAAGCATCATCATCTCCAAGATTGAATATTTCTTCTAATGAGCCTGTATCGCCATCAGAAGCAGCTAAGGATACGCCATCCCACAAAGGCGATTGTAATATCAGGTATATCAATCCAGCATGATTGACAGCATCTTGAACACCGAAATCTTCTGCATCAAACATAAATTCATACTCTCCATTAGCTGGCTGGTAGCTCACATAAGCATGTCCAAATGAAGGATGATCTGTAAGTGCAAAATACAATCGTTGCCTATAATCAACCAAACCTGTTATCTCGTCTCGGCTGGTGACCAAACTTCTCATGATGGCTAAAACTGGATCTACTTCCACTAAAACCTCTACATTATCAGAGGCACCTACTGTCTTACCGATAACGAAATACAATTTATCACCTAGACTTGCCTTAGCATGTTTTATTTTCTCGTCCTCCTGAAGAGTACCAATTATATTAGTGCCATTAACCGTACCATCAGATAGATATATATTGCCATTATCATGGTAGACGAGTGAACTACCCGCATTCCCTATAATCCTTGCTCTCTCATGGAAGCCTTGTTCTATTGTTGCTAAGATGGGCTGATCTTGTGCTAGTAGTTGAAAGCATAATGTTACAACCATCACAAAGGTGAGTAGAGTCTTTTCCATGTTGAGTTTGTAGTATCTAGTTAAGAAATAGTTGGTTATCCTTTATTTCCCGAGATACCTGAAGGTCAACGCTAAAATTGTAAACTAAACACAAGGAGTACATCAAAAAATCAAACTCAAGCCTACACATTACCCATTCTTCCATTTCCATGAGATCGAAATAAGTGGTATATTAAGCTAGCAATATTTATTAATCATGAGAAACTTCATCTCCCTGATACTGTTGGGTCTATCCCTCAGTGCACAGAGCCAGCAGCTTACACCCTGTCTAAAAGATGGTCTTTATGGTTTTGCCAATGAGAAAGGCAAGGTTATTATAGCACCACAATATGAAGAGGTGACAGAATTCGGTTCCTCTAAGTCTGTGATAAACAAATCTGACAAAGACATTTTCAATTCCTACAAGCCAATCCATATACAGGAATTGCGGCTTGCCCATGTAAGAAAGGACAGCCTATGGTACCTGGTAGGGACTGATGGCATGGAGGTAGGTATGGGAGGTTCATTCTTACCGATCTTGGTCAGTTCTCTTGATAATTACTATAATATCTAGACTCGAGCGAGTGTTCCCATTGCAGTGAAACTTATCAATCGAAGCACAGGAATCTGGAAGCTATATCACCTCAAGACCGAGACCTTGGGCATTGATGAATACAGATACACTAAGTCACTTGGTTACTTTGGATCACCTTACGAATCAGAATGGAATAAAAATCACGATTACAGAATTGTAGATCGAATCAATGCAGCTGTAGAATACGTTCCAGAATCAGGAGGCTGGATTATTCCGTTGGGAACAAAATTTAGCTTTCTAGATCAGATACGATATCAACAAGCAAATAATGAAAACTGAATTCGAACACATAGGATTTA
>CAZPUF010000016.1:3552-23498 GCA_964589705.1 uncultured Saprospiraceae bacterium
GAAGAAATTCTGACTCAAAAGTGGAAAGAAGGATATGAGGATGAATAGCTAATTGGCAGAACTAATCCCATCAGATAAAATACTTATGACTTGGTGGAAAATGATCGACTTGGTCTTTTTAGCAATCACATTTATTGCAGTAAGGCATTCTTCAAAAAAGACGATCCTAACATGGATGCCTTCAGCGCTTTACTCTTTTTGGATATGTTTTGCGATACTCGTATTGAATAACTTCTTTCAATTTTTTAAAATACCACATGCACTAATTTACATTCCTGCAATTTGTCTATCAGGACTGCATCTTCACAACAGAAGATCTTGTAGATGCAATGTCAATGCGAATGAAATATACCAAAGTGAAATTTGAGAAGTTCTTTAAAAAAAGCCAAGGAAATACAGTTATAAAAACATAGAATAAGACACATACCTCGTGTGATAACTGCTTACCTACGGGAAACGTTAGCTACATGTAATCCTGTCAGTATTTGATTGTCATTATAAGTTATTTCACTTCAATTCATGTAGCTTTTTTGGTATCAAAATGTTAATTTGTCAAAGGAAGTACCCTACTTCCATATAAGTCTCGTTATCATTATGATTATGAATACAATAAGATGTTTCTGTCTGGGATTAGTTATCATTTCGTTTGGATACACTGCCTCTGCCCAGTTTGAAAATGTAATGACCACTAATGAAGTCTATGTCGATTACATAGAATCTATCCAGTTTGGCCACAGCCAAATACCTCTATCCATGCCTATTATTGATTTAGGCTCACAGGGGGAGCTTAAGTTAGAGTTTGATGACCTAGAGGGTGGATTCAAAAACTACACCTATCATTTAATACACTGTGACAAGGATTGGTATTTTTCAGATTTGGAAGAGATAGAGTACTTGGATGGCTTCAATGGTGAAGAGATAGATGAATTTACTTACTCAGCTAATGCCTACTCAGAATACACTAATTATCAGGTATTTCTTCCAAATGAAGATTTGAACTGGACTATATCAGGTAACTACTTGCTTGTAATATATGATGATGACTTACAGATCCCGGTGTTAACCAGACGTTTCATCGTATCCGAAAATGTGGTCAGTGCGCTTGCCGATTTTGTACGACCCAAAGAAATATCATACATAAGGACTCATCAAGAACTGGAAGTTTCTCTTAATATGAGAGATTTTCAAGTCTTCAGACCACAGCAAGAAATATTTGTGACGGTAATGCAAAACGGAAATTTCTCCAATGCATTTTCTAATGTGACGAGTAATTTCTCAAGAGGTGATATCTTATTCTTTAATGATTTTAACCAGCAGGTTGCATTTCCTGCATTGAAAGAATTTAGGTCAGTGGATATTAGGTCGCTTAATTTCAGAAGTGAGTTCGTCAAAACAATAGATCGGAATGAGGAAGGTACGACTGTTCTTCTGGATCTAGGAAGACAAAGGTCTCAGGATAATTACAGAAATGAAAGAGATGCCAATGGAGGATTTGTTATAGAAAATTTTGATTTAAACAGAGATAGGTTTTTCCAAGCCAATCAGATTTCAGGTGAAAATGGGACACCAGTACCCAACCAGCAATTATCCAATGAAATTTTTGACTCTGATAGAAATAGATTTTTTGATAGTGCTTCTGGATCACGAAGTAGTAGAGTATCTGAGAGAGCCAGGCTAAGAGATCAAGGCTTGAGTGCAGATAACATTACGAGTGAATATGCTGATGTTATCTTCTCTCTTGAAGTAGATAATCCATACTTGGAAGACGTATACGTAGTAGGTGGTTTTAGCGACTGGAAGGCCAGAGAAAAATTTAGGATGCAATGGGATGCCGATAATCAAATCTATCTCTGCAAAGCTCCACTGAAGCAAGGTTACTATGACTACATGTTTGCAGTCCAGAACGAGAATGGATACCTGAGTATAGAAGACATAGAAGGATCATGGTTTGAAACTGAGAATGTCTATCAAATCATCACCTATTACAGGGAGATGGGGGCAGAATTTGACAGAGTTATCGATGTGGCTATTCTGACTACTAATCCAAATGGGTTGAGGTAAGTTATCTTTGTTGCTTTGGTCAATATTGCTGCAATAAAAGGTGCAATGGAATCAACAGCGTCAGCAAATACTAAGCATACCAAAAAGTTTGGCAGACAGTTTTTATTCTTTTCTTAAAACTTCCAGTGGAGGATGTCGGATAACATCTTTAGAATTATATAATCCAATAATTACTGTCATTGATACTATCAGTATGAAAATCAGTATGATTGGTAGCCAATCCAAGTTAAACTCCAATTCCATTTGCTGAGTTGCAATAAGGTAACTACCAATGATGGCGATTACAATTCCAGTCAGTGCAGACAAGCTACCTAATATCGCATACTCAGTAGCGTTAATGGCTAGAATTTGTTTTCCTTGAGCCCCGATAGTTCTCAGCAATACACTTTCTCTTATACGTTGATACTTACTCAGCATTAATGAACTGATTAGTACAATTATCCCAGTCAAGATACTGAAGCCTGCCATAAACTTGATGACATATGAAATCTTACTAAGTATATCATTCAAGGTAGTCAAGATAGATCCCAAATCCACAACAGACACATTAGGATATGCCTTCACTACGGATCTCCTATAATCTGCCATAGTTTTATTATCTGGAGATTTTGTGACAAGTACATGGAACTGAGGGGCTTGCTCTAATACACCTAATGGAAATAGAACAAAAAACCTGGTCCGCATACTTTGAAACTCGATTTCTCTAATACTGCTTATATATGTTGTTATCAGTGCCCCTTGGACATTCCATACCAGTTCATCACCCAACCACACATCCAATGACTCTGCCCAACCTTGATCCACTGAAATAAAAATGGAATCTCCTGGCTCTACTTTGCCTATAAAATCTCCTGCCACAAGCGGCTCATCTTCTTCTAACGTGTCTCTGTATGTTACCCTTGCCTCTCTATGGATAACCCATCTCTCTGCTCTTCTGGTTGTATCTTGTAGCCAATCACTCTTCGTTCTCCCCTTCCATCCAGCCAACTTCATTGTTACTATAGGCACTTGCTGTACCACAGGCATGCCCTTCTCTTCTGTAATACTTGCCACACCTTTGGTTTGGTGAGACTCAATACCATACAGAATCATATTAGGCTGGTTGCCGGCATCCATACTGTCCACATTATTGAGTATCAATCCTTGTATGATAAATAAGATTGTCAATATAGAAGTCCCCAGTCCTACTGAAATAATCAATGTTCGAGTTTGATTATTGGGTCGATAAAGATTAGCCAATCCTTGTCTGAAGACGAAACTCCACCCAGATGGAACGACTTTCCTGACAAACCACATCACTAATGAAGACATCAGATACAGCAGTCCAAATGCCGCCAACAATCCTATGGAAAAAGTAGCAGCTGCAGTTACTGACTCAGTCAATGACCACAGAAAACCAAATATGGATAGTATTATCAGCGCATAGGCCAACCACTTCCATATATCAAAGGGTTGTACCTCATTATCTACATTTGTCCTTAATGTACGTAGAGGACTGACTAATCTAACTGCCAATAAGGGCACTAAAGCAAATAGTCCTGTGACAATCGTGCCAACTAGCATACCCTGTACTACTGCTCTCCACGATATAGATAAATCAACTTTGTAAGGTAATACATCTTGTAAAATAACTGGTAAGGCCACCTGTAATAAACTACCAAGTATAACACCAACAGCAACGCTGAAAAATCCAAGCACAAAAATTTGAAGAAAGTACACCAAAAAAGCCTGATTACCCTTCATACCTATGCATCGCAACACAGCAATCGAAGGAATCTTTGTCTTCACATAAATAAAGACACTACTCGCTACGCCTATACAACCAAGTAGTAAGGCTACCAAAGCTACCAGATTCAAAAAACTATTCAAGAAATCAAAAGCACGATTGAGTTGTCTTCTTTGATCTTCAATGGTAGTCACTCTAAAGTCTTCATTCCTAAAATGAGACATTCGATCACGATTATTATCCCATACCTCTCTCTCGAACCCTTCAGGTGTTTTGACAAAATACTTATACTCCACAAGACTTCCTTCCCCCAATAATCCTGTTCCTTCTAGTTCTGCCTGATCAATATATATCGTTGGTGCAAAACTGGCACCAAGCGAAACAGATCCAAAACTGCTCATCAGTCTTCCTCCGATCCTAAACATTTTCTCCCCCAATTTAATCTGGTCACCTACTTGCAACTCATGCTCAAACATCAGGGCATCATCCACAAGTGCTTCTCCTTTAGATTGAAAATTATCTTTTGCCTCTACTGGCTGAGTAAGTAATTCTCCATAAAAAGGATAGCCACCTTCAAGCGCTTTGATCCGGGTAAATTGTGTCTCACCGGTTTTAGGCATGATAGCCATAGAGAAGAATTCCTGCTGGCTTGCCCTTTCTCCTGGTAATGAATCTACAATTGTCTGTAACTGAGGCGGAATGGGTTTATTACCTTCTATCTGTATATCTGCGCCTAAGATGGATTTGGTCTGGTTATCTATGTCCTTGACAAGATTATGATTGAAAGAGTTTATCGCGACCAAAGCCATGACCCCAAGTATAATGGAAGACATGAACATAAACAGCTTTCCTCGATTCCTTCGACTATCTCTGAGCGCAGTCTTGGCTAAAAATGAAAAATTACTCATCAGCCTGCAATAGATTTGACCTTGTATCTTCAATAATTTTTCCTCCTCTCAGTCTGATAATACGATCTGTCTTCTTTTCCAACTCCATATCATGAGTAACGATAACCAGTGTGGTTTTCTCTTGACGGTTGAGATCAAAAAGCAATTGCTCTATGCTCTCACCTGTATCACTGTCAAGGTTACCAGTCGGCTCATCTGCAAATAAGATCTGTGGCGTATTGCTAAAAGCACGAGCAATAGAGACTCTTTGCTGCTCACCACCAGATAATTGATCGGGATAGTGCTTCATTCTATCTCCAAGTCCTACTCTCTCAAGCAGTTCTGAAGAGATTTTTCTGGCAGAACCCAAGCCGAGCAGTTCCATAGGAATCATGACATTTTCCAGTGCCGTCAGGGTGGGTATGAGTTGAAAATTTTGGAAGATAAAACCAACTTTTACATTCCTTATTGCTGCCTTCTCGTCCTCACTGAGTCCATTAATTTGTTGTCCACATAAGTGTATGTCACCTGATGTAGGTTCGTCCAATCCCGCACATAACCCCAGGAGTGTTGTCTTACCACTCCCAGAAGGACCTGTGATAGAAACACTCTCTCCTGCGCTCACCTCAAAGTGGATGTCTTTAAGGACAGCTAATTCCCGAGAGCCACTCTTGTACACTTTGTTTATTCCCTTGACACTAAGTATATTTTCCATTCTATATTTTGTAAGAGGTTATAATCCGACGGTTGTCTTTGTCTACCTTTGGTGTCAAATATGCCGTTATGAGATATCCCTCTTTATTTTGCTCATTATTGATATGCCTATTATTAAGCATGGGCTGCAAAGATAAACAAGTGAATCACTCCGATGTTTCGACTACACCCACTCAATCTACAGAAGTGAGCCAATCTTCGACTAAGAAAGAGACCAAGAAAATACTCTGCTTTGGCAATTCGCTAACTGCTGGATATGGATTAGATGAGCCAGATTCCTGGCCTACCTTACTACAGGAACGAATTGACTCACTTTCTCTACCATATACAGTCATCAATGCAGGACTGAGTGGTGAGACCTCTGCAGGAGGATTGAGTAGAATAGATTGGGTACTCAGAGAACCAATAGATATATTTTTCTTGGAACTAGGTGCAAATGATATGCTGCGAGGATTGAATGCGACTAAGACCGAAGAAAATCTGGACAGCATTATATTACGGGTGCACGAAAAGAATCCTGACATCCCTATAGTTCTAGCCGGAATGCTGGCGCCACCCAATATGGGAAAGGAATACCAGAATATTTTTAACGCTGCTTATCCTAATCTTGCTAAAAAACATAAAGCTGAATTGATCCCCTTTTTTCTTGATAAAGTAGCTGGCGTTAAGGAACTAAATATTTCTGACGGGCTACATCCAAACGAAGCGGGAAGCAAAATCATATTAGAGACAGTATGGAAATCAATGCAGAATCTACTTGCCTCTGACTAAGGTATACACCCAATGACACCTAAATTCAATCAACTTATAAGTCTTAATCTAGGGTTATTGTGCATCAGCACCTCAGGCGTATTTGGCAGGACTTTAACTCTAGCACCTGAAGTGGCTATCTTCTGGAGATGCTTTTTTGCGGTAATCATTCTTGGTCTCTTCCTCAAGTTAAGAGGCAGAGAATTTCAGATTAGGACAGAAGACAGAAGAATGATTTTCCTAGGTGGATTACTAATGGGTATACATTGGGTCACTTACTTCTATTCTTTATCACTCGCTTATGTAGCTATTGCCATTTTGACCTTACACACTTTTCCAGCCATGACGGCCATCTTGGAGCCTCTTATACTTAAGACTAAACTCAGAGCATATCATCTTTTCTTGGCAGCTCTTATCATCATAGGCATTTATATTATCACACCTAGTCTAGATTTTCATGATAATCTAGTATTAGCTATTTTCTTTGGATTGCTGTCAGCGCTGACTTATGCACTACGAAATATAATTACCAGGAAAGTCGTCAAGAACTATGATGGATCTAATATGATGTTTATGCAACTGGTTGTGATGAGTATATTGACACTTCCATTTCTCTTTATCAAATCGTCAGCACCTTTGGTTGAGCATGGAGATTGGGCTTTAATCATGGCCCTAGCATTAATTACTACCTGCATCGGGCACACACTACTTGTACAAAATTTGAAACATTACTCTGCTGTGAGTATAGGCCTGATGAGTTCTATCATCCCTGTGTATGGGATTATGTGGCCATTTATATTTCTTAATGAGATCCCATCCAGAAATGTGCTAATAGGCGGTGCTGTTATCCTAACCAGTTTTTTTGTGGAAGCAATAGTGTCCAACAAGGAAAAGGAAATTAAATCAGAGTAGATATTTTCTTGAATTCCAACTCTTACTACTTATTCGGCGTAGTTCTGATTCTAATTTGTTTTTACTTTATAAGTATCAAACATGAGGTACATTTTGAAACCAGGATTCCACAATAGTGCCTTGGGGATACTAAGTGGAAAAAGAAAAAGTGAGCGAAATGGATTAGTGAGGGTAATAGCTGGAGGTTCACACTACTTCTAATACTAAATGTTCATCTGCTTTTGTTAACCTTAGGATACCTTGAACACCTTCATTTTTTTGACATCTAACAACCATGCTTGCATTCTTGTAAGTGCATTTCATATTGGTGTGTAGGATTGCATTGACTCCAGTAGTATCGATGTCTGTGACTTTAGTGAGGTCTAAGATAAGCCTGTCCCAAGGATCAATCTGTGATTGTAGTTCTGCATTAAGTCTAAGAGCGGCAAGAGAGACAAGACGACCTTTTAAGTTGGCCTTTATATTATGTCCTCTTTTACGGAGGGAGATGGATAGTTCTTTCATCAAAGGGTGTAAGTGATGACGTAAATGAAATAAAATAGACATGGAGAGAGAGGCAAATATTTTGCCAAATGTGCTGAATCTGTGGTAGTTACAGTTCTATTTCTCTGTTTTGCACATTTTGCTTAAGCCTGACGAGATATTTAGATTTCAGATAATAATCCTTGACTGCAGCCAATTTATTAGCATCTGGATTGTTGAAATCAAATTTGGCAGTAGCCGTGAGGAAGTCTGTCCACCACTCGGATTCATATTGGGAGATTTGCTTGTCAATGCTGTCCTTTGCTTCATTGGATGGATCCATTTTATAATCCATAATGGCTTCATTGATATCCATCATTTCCATCAAAAAGGTCTGAGGCATTTTGTCTTGACCTTCTACAGGCGCCGCATTGAGGCAATCCAATATATGTCTGATTCTATGATGTTGATTCTTGAGGACTTTATATCCTTCATTAATTTCGGAGGACTTTTTCCTAGCTTCTTCTTGTTTTTCCGACCCGTCAAACGTAAACTTATCTGGATGCCACTCTTTAGTCAAGGCATAGTACTTTGTTGTCAATGCTTTTTTATCAACATCAAACATCATTGGTAAGTCAAATAATTCGAAGTAATTCACCACTGACTAAAAGAAGTTTTTAATAATATCATTACCTATGGCAAATACCATAACCATCATCAATAAGACAAAGCCAGCAAAATTGGCTATTTCCATCACTTTATCTGGCACTTTTCGCCCAGATATGGTCTCATAGATTAAGAACATAACATATCCTCCATCTAGGGCAGGAATTGGAAGTAAGTTTATAAAAGCCAATAGTATAGACAAACTTGCAGTCATAGTCCAAAATCGCTGCCAGTCCCAAGTTGGTCCAAACATTTTACCTATTGTAATAAAACTACCTAATCCATCAGAAGGCTTTATCTGACCTCTGAACATTTGTCCAAAAGCCTTTATTTGATCCGTAAGAAAGCTCCATGATTTATTCCACCCAGCTGGGACAGACTCACTAAGGCTATACTTTTGATAAGCTGTGCTTACGTACTTGTCTAATCCGTAGGTTCTAATTCCAATTTTCCCTTCTTTTCTAACAATAGAAATATCTCGACTTTGGCCTCTTCTCATTATAGTTATATCAATTTCTTCTGATTCTACAGCTTCTAATCCTTTGACTACATTATGAGCAAACGGAGTGGGTTCACCTGAGATTGCTATGATTTGATCTCCTAGTTGTAGTCCAGCTTGCTGACCAGGACTTCCTTCATCTATGACACCAATCTCATATGGATAACGAGGTGCAATGAGAACATCTTTGGAGTTCTCATATTTTGTCAATTCTGGAATGACTTCTTTAGGAACCTCAATTAGATGTTCGCCTCCATTTCTCCTCACCTTAATGGTTCTTGCTTGATTGATAACCAGCTCTCGCGTGATGACGCCACCACTGAATTTATCAAACTCCCTATCACCCACTGAGATAATATCATCTCCATCTCTCAATCCTATCTTGTTTGCCAAGTCAGTAACAGCAATACCATCTTTAAGGCTAGTAGGATCGATGTAACTTTCTCCCCAAACAAAAAGAATCATAGAGAACAAGAAAATACCCAATACAAAATTGACAAAGACCCCTCCTACCATTATAATGAGTCGTTGCCATGCTGGCTTACTTCTAAATTCCCATGGCTTTGGCTCTTCCTTCATCTGCTCGGTATCAAAACTCTCGTCTATCATGCCAGCTATTTTGACATATCCTCCAAGTGGAAGCCAACCAATTCCATACTCTGTTTCTCCGATTTGCTTCTTATATAACTCAAAACCTGGATTGAAAAAGAGATAAAACTTCTCAACCTTCGTTTTGAAATACTTAGCGGCTGAAAAATGGCCTAACTCGTGTAAAACCACCAAAATAGAAAGACTAAGAAGAAGCTGAAGCGCCGTTATCATGCTGTATAAAAGTCTAAAATGGACTAAAGAGTTCAAATATTTGAAACATGTGCAAAAGTAGTATAAAAACTAAGGTCGTATTAACCAAAAAATAATCACACCAGATATCCCACTTTATCTTAGATTTTATAGCTCCAACCCAACAATCTCTAAAAATCTGCATAATCCGGAACAAAGAGATTTAGAACGATAGCTTAGACTGAAACAGATTTTATAGCTTCACAAATAGAAATCTTATTATTTAAAAACTCTATGCCTATGTATCCTCACTTTAACCTTGTAGTTAATAACAAGATTGCTACTGTCACCATCAATAGACCTGAAAAATCAAATGCCTTCACTTTGGATATGTGGCAAAATCTAGGGCTTCTATTTTCAGACATTTCTGAGAGAAGAGACATCAGGGTGGTCATTCTGGCGGGCGCAGGCAAAAATTTCTGTGCAGGTATGGATCTTAGTGCTTTTGCAGAGATTCCTCCATTAGTTGCTGATAGTGATCCAGCTAAGCATATTGCTAAGTTGAGGACTTTGATTAGAGGGTTACAAGATGGCATTAGTGCAATAGAAAAATGTCCAGTACCCGTTATTGCAGCAGTCCAAAAGGCCTGCATAGGAGGTGGCATTAATATCATTGCTGCTTGTGACATGAGATATGGTACATCGGATAGCTATTTTAGTATTAAGGAAGTAGACTTAGGTATAGTTTGTGACTTGGGTGCATTGCAAAGAATGCCCAAATTCATGAATTATAGCCTTGTAGCAGAGATGGCCTATACGGGACGGAAAGTCTCAGGTATCGACGCTATGACCATGGGACTTATAGCCAAATCCTATGATGACTATGCTAGCATGATGACCGAAGTCAATGCATTGGCAGCAGATATTGCGTCAAAACCACCATCTGTAATCCGAGGTATCAAACAATTCTTATTGCAAAGCAGAGAGAGTACAATCAATGAAGGCTTAATCTCCATAGCAAACTACAATAGCAAAAATCTATTTTCTGATGACCTAGCTGAAGCCATGAGAGCTACCATGACTAAGACTACTCCTCAATTCAAAGACTAGTCATCCTAATACAATTAAATATCTTCGTGGTATGGCAATGAAATACAAAGCATTTGGTAAGGTTACCAGATCTGAGTGGTTGGAGAAAGTAACCAAGGATTTGAAAGGAAAGGATATTAAAAGCCTCAATTGGTCCATTGGCAATTTAAAAGGAACGCCATTCTACACAGCAGAAAATATCCAAAGTAGAACAACGCAGTTGGATTCCCATAAAAGCAATAACGATTGGATTTATTGTCAAGCAGTCAACTTACATCAGACGCATGCTACAAATAAACAAATCATTGCTGCATTACACAATGGGGCCTCTGCAATACATTTGGGTGAATTCAGCCAATTGGATCTGATTACCCTAGACGAAATAACCAATCAAGTTAACCTGGAATACATTAGAACTCATCTGCATTCCCGCTCAGATAATATGTCTGCATCCGCACAATTACTTGCTGAGCTAATAAAGCTGAAAAATCAGGATGTCACAAAATGTCATGGCAGCTTCTTAATATCAGAAGATTCAATTGATCTAGCATCTGCTTTGATCAGTGTACAGCAACAGCTCCCTTTATTCCAACTCACACTAGATATTTCAAAAGAAACAGAACCGGTAAAATATCTTACAAGAATCAAAAATCGCCTGGAGAATTCTCTGTCTCAGCTAAGTGAAAGTCAATTATCGAACTTGTCAATACAAGTGTCTATAGGGGAACACTACTTTAGCAATATCGCACTATTAAGAGCAGTCAAGATTTTGTGGTCAAATTGTTTATCTAAGAAAGGTTATAATCCAACCATACCTCTTTGGATAATAGGCACACTTGACAACGTAGACCATGTTGAAGATGAAAACTTCAATAAGATTAAACTAACTACTCAGGCTATGTCTGCAGTGATAGGAGGCATAGATGAATTGATTATTCCTTCCTCTGATTTAGGTAATGACAAGTCTAACAGTGATTTCAATGCCAGAATATCTAGGAATATTAGCAATCTCCTTAAGGGAGAAAGTTTCCTAGACAGAGTAAAGGATCCATCTGCTGGAAGTTATTATATCGAACATATGACCCAATCTCTATTGGATCAAACCTTGGACTCACTACAGAAGAATATGAATGTTGGGTCCATTGAAGGTGAAACGATATCTTATCCAACTGCAGAAAACATAACGATCAAATCTCATTATACACAAGCAGACATAGCATCTGCTACCCATCTCGAATATAGTGCAGGTATACCACCCTACCTAAGAGGGCCCTACAGTTCTATGTACTCTGGCAGACCTTGGACAATCAGGCAATATGCCGGCTTCTCCACAGCTGAGAAAAGTAATGCATTCTACAGACGAAATTTGGCTCAAGGTCAAAAAGGATTATCGGTAGCATTTGATTTAGCAACTCACAGGGGTTATGATTCCGATCATCCTAGAGTGACTGGTGATGTAGGAATGGCTGGGGTAGCCATAGATACCGTGGAGGATATGAAAATCTTATTCGATCAGATCCCATTAGATAAAATGTCAGTGAGTATGACTATGAATGGAGCTGTGATTCCTATCATGGCCTTTTACATAGTCGCTGCTGAAGAGCAAGGAGTAGCCCAAGAACAACTCAGTGGTACCATCCAAAATGACATCCTCAAGGAATTCATGGTGAGGAACACCTACATATACCCACCACAAGCATCCATGCGAATTGTAGGTGATATCTTTGAATATACTTCTAAGCACATACCAAAGTTTAACTCTATAAGTATCTCTGGTTATCATATGCATGAAGCAGGTGCGCCAGCAGATTTAGAGTTAGCATTTACCTTGGCTGACGGCTTAGAATATATCAAGACTGGTATACAAGCGGGTTTGGCGATTGATGATTTTGCGCCACGATTGTCTTTCTTTTGGGGAATAGGCATGAACCACTTTATGGAGATTGCCAAGTTAAGAGCAGGACGGGTACTCTGGGCTCGCATCGTTAGTATGTTCTCCCCTACTAATCTAAAGTCAATGGCATTGAGAACGCATTGTCAGACTTCCGGATGGAGCTTGACAGCTCAGGATCCATTTAATAATATTGCGAGGACAACTATAGAAGCTATGGCTGCTGTGTTCGGCGGCACACAATCACTTCATACCAACTCTCTTGATGAGGCTTTGGCCTTACCAACAGACTTCTCTGCTAAAATTGCTAGAGATACGCAGAAATATATTCAGACTGGTATTGGTGCTACAGAAGTTGTAGATCCTTGGGGAGGATCATTTTATGTGGAGGCTCTCACACAGGCATTGATAGAGAAAGCTTGGAAAATCATAGAAGATGTAGAACAAATGGGTGGTATGTCAAAAGCTATAGAGCAAGGTTATCCAAAAATGAAAATAGAAGAAGCTGCAGCTAAAAAACAAGCAAGAATAGATAGCGGCTCTGAAAAAATCATTGGAGTTAATATTTATAAATCAGACGCTGAAAAAGAAATTGATGTGCTTACTGTGGACAATTCTGCTGTGAAGAAATCTCAACTGTCCTCGCTAACTAAAGTAAAATCAGAAAGAGATAAGGATGCCGTCAATTCAGCATTAGAAGCTCTGGCTCTATGCGCGGCTACAGGGCAAGGTAACTTATTGGAAAAGGCAGTAGAAGCTGCTAGGAATAGGGCAACCTTAGGTGAGATTTCAGATGCTATGGAAAAAACCTTTGGGAGATACAAAGCCACTCACAAAATCATACAAGGTGCATATATGAACGAAATTTCTAACGACCCTTCATTCCAAAAGGCCAGAGATAAGTCTAATGAATTTGCATCAAAGTTTGGTCGTCGTCCAAGAATAATGATTGCAAAATTAGGACAGGATGGGCATGACCGAGGTGCAAAAATAATTGCTACTAGTTTTGCGGACATTGGATTTGATGTGGATGTGGGGCCGCTGTTTCAAACCCCTAAAGAAGCCGTCCAACAAGCTGCAGAAAATGATGTGCATATTCTTGGAATCTCTTCCCTTGCCGCTGGTCACAAGAGCTTAGTTCCTCAGGTAATAGAAGAATTGGCTAAGATAGGCAGACCTGACATTGTAACGATCGTGGGTGGTGTGATACCACCGAAGGACTATAAGTTCTTATTCGATGCAGGTGTACTAGGTGTATTTGGACCTGGTACTGTAATATCAGATGCAGCTATTGCAATACTAGACGTATTTTTGAATGAGCAGGAATCTTAATGGTCTACTCCAAGCATTCTTCGCTTATAGAAGCCAAGTAGTTTCTTAACCTCAGCGTAGTTTTCGTTCCTGACTTTGATATCAGTTAGCTTGGGCAGATGCTCCGCAAAAAATATTTGATTATTAGCCATCTCAAAAAGATTACTGGCAAAAGAATGCGGATAAGGAAACTTAGGATCGATTTCTAAGATGACATTTGCTACTTTTTGTATCAATGCTTGGTAGCTCCTGAAAAAGCCTTCCTTATTTTCTGTATCAACTTTTTTAGTGTGGTAAGCTTTAGCTGCTTCCTCTATTATTATGCGATGCAGCTTATTCTCATTTACAAACTCTACTGAGGGGTTCTCAATAGTAGCATCCACAAAATTTTCGATGATTATGTCAAGCTTTCGACAAGGGTCTTCAATATTCTTGCAGTTATAGTCTATGAGGTACGATACCCAATTCCAATACCAAACCACTAGATAAAGTAACAAAAGGTGCTTATTCTCAAAGTACCTATATAGAGAGGTCTCATTTGACCCCATATATATAGCCAGCTTCTTAAAAGTGAAAGATTCAAAGCCAATATCATCTATTAATTCGATACTGTTCTTAATAATACTCCTTCCCAGTTCGGTTTTAAGCGGGTCTCTCAATGATAGCCTCTGAGGAATATATAGGCTTTCTGCAAGTATCATGACATTCTGATTGTAAATAACACAACAATATTAAAACAATTTGTACTTATAACAAGTTTAGTGTTAGTTTTGTGGATATTAGTAATACTAATATTTCTGTATAATTGGTAAAAAGTCTCGATTTATGAACTATGTGAAAAATTTGAAATACGATTTACCTGCCTCGTTAATAGTATTTCTAGTAGCAGTTCCTCTATGCTTAGGTATAGCCTTAGCCTCTGGAGCACCATTATTTTCGGGAATTATCGCAGGTATTGTTGGTGGTATTGTCGTCGGGATATTAAGTGGCTCGCAACTAGGAGTCAGCGGACCAGCTGCAGGACTTGCCGTCATCGTATTGACTGCAATACAGGATTTAGGCGCCTTCGAAATATTTTTATTTGCAGTTGTTCTTGCAGGTATCTTTCAATTTATACTAGGAGTACTGAAAGCAGGTATCATTGGATACTATTTTCCAAATTCGGTCATAAAGGGTATGTTGGCTGGTATTGGGGTTATCATTTTCTTGAAGCAAATACCGCATGCATTAGGATACGACAAAGATTATGAAGGCAGTCTGACTTTTGCTCAAGCAGATGGTCAAAACACCTTCTCAAGTCTATATAATATGATGGACGGCGTATCAATGGGGCCTGTAATAATCTCAGCGATATCCATTGGCATCCTTGTTCTGTGGGAGCAAAAGTTTATGAAGAAAATCAATATTTTTAAACTTATACAAGGTCCATTAGTAGTTGTTGCTTTGGGTATTATACTAAATCTTATTTTTCAGAGTAATGGCAACTTAAGTCTGGCTGCAGATCAAGTAGTATCTATCCCTGTATCTGATTCATTGATGGGATTTGTTAAATTATTTACCTTCCCAGATTTCAGCCAATGGAATAATCCAGAAGTATATAAAATTGGATTGACAATTGCGGTAGTGGCATCTTTGGAGACACTATTATGTCTTGAAGCCACTGACAAATTAGATCCAATGAAAAGAGTATCCCCTGCCAATCAAGAACTAAGGGCTCAAGGGTTGGGAAATGTGTTATCTGGATTAATAGGAGGTCTTCCAATCACTCAAGTAATTGTAAGAAGTTCTACAAATATTCTCTCTGGAGGACGAACAAAGATGTCAGCTATCTTTCATGGATTTATATTATTAATCAGTGCAATGGCGATTCCATCAGTGCTCAATCTTATCCCTTTATCTAGCCTTGCAGCAATACTATTCTTAGTTGGTTACAAATTAGCCAAGCCTAGTATATTCAAAGAAATGTTTAAAAAAGGATGGACTAACTTTATTCCATTCCTTGTAACTGTGATAGGTATTGTTATGACTGACCTTCTAATTGGTATTGGAATAGGAATGGCAGTAGCTATATTCTTCATCTTATATGATAGTTATAAGAAACCATTCAAATTTGAATCAGGCAAGCACATGGGCCCTAACGGAGAGATAGTATTGGAACTGAGTGAAGATGTAACTTTCCTTAATAAGGCTAATATACAGAGAGCCCTAAATATCATACCTGATAACTCAAAAGTGACGATTGATGCTTCTAAATCGATAGACATCCATCAGGATGTATTTGACCTGATTGAAGAATTTGAGATTAATGCCAAGGAACGTAATATAGATGTAAATTTTAAAGAGAGAAAAATCAAAGGTTCCTCTCAATCGAAGTCACCATTTAAAGACTTAGAGGATTCTGTAAAAGGTTGGAATCTTGATCCAATAGATGCTAATTAGAAGTTAGTTTTATTCAAAATATACAAAGAGGGTTATCGTTGGATAATCCTCTTTTTTTTTGAGAGTTTTTCGACTAATATAAGTCAGCACAAAATTTGATATAAAATAATAGTGTTCGAAAAATTAGAAATGATAAAGAGGCACAAGGCTCTATTCCTCAGGCATTAACCACATAACTAGATCCTTCCTTTGGTAAAGAAAAATCTTCCTCACTAATATCTTTCTCCTTAAGGCATCTCCTCAACGCCGAAGTAGACGTTTCTGGATTATCATCCGCTAGAGGAAAAGTACCAAAGTGCATAGCTACACTCTTCTTTGACTTTACATCATGATGCACCTGCAATGCTTGACAAGGTGAAATATGTATTGGTGACATAAACCATTCTGGCTTATATGCCCCAATAGGAATAAACGACAAATCAAAGGGCCCAAGTTTCTCTCCTATTTCCTTAAAGACTTCAGAGTATCCTGTATCACCAGTATAATAGATCTTTCGACGCTGATCAGACAGACTATATCCTGCCCACAAGGTTTTATCTCTATCAAATAATCCTCTACTTGAAAAATGATTACAGGGTGTTGCCGTAATTGACAGGCCTTGAAAATCATCAGTCTGCCACCAGTCTAATTCAGTGACCTGCTTAGCTCCCCACTTTGTCAACAAATGTGCTAAGCCAAGAGGCGCTATAACCTTTGGCTGAAAATCTTTCACTAATTTTTTAAAGGTGATTTTATCCAGATGGTCATAGTGATTATGAGAAATCAGTATTAAGTGAATTGGTGGGAGATGCTCATAGTTAATGCCAGGTGGACGCATACGTCTGGGGCCTGCCCATTGGAACGGAGAGCAGCGCTTAGACCAAATGGGGTCTGTAAGTATATTGATACCATTCCACTGGATGAGAAAAGAACTGTGATTGATAAAAGTATATTGAATATGATCAGAATTTGGTGTTGGAATTTGCCTCTTGTGCGAATCTGGATCTTCTACATATCGCCATTTGTCAGGCACTCGTTCTCTTCCATACCTACCTACTTCCTTGAATCCATTTGCTGGGCGACGAGAGGGATTAATGAATTTCTTTCCATTAAAATGTGCGGAAACCGGACCAGAATAAGGTCTGCAAGAAAGCAAATAACCAATGACAATTACCAGTAAGATAAACAGACCAATAGCGGTAACAATACTCCCAAGAATCCCCAGAATGATGCTCATTACTAAAGTGGAATATTGCCGTGCTTTTTCTTGGGAAGTTGGACATCCTTACTTTCTAGCAAGGAGAATCCTCTTATGAGTTTACGTCTTGTTTCCCTAGGCATGATGACTTCATCTATAAAGCCTCGACTGGCCGCACTGTAGGGATTAGCAAAGAGGTCAGCATATTCTTTCTCCTTCTCTGCCAACTTAGTAGCGGGATCATCAGCTGCAGCGATCTCCTTTCTGAAGATTATTTCAGATGCTCCCTTAGCACCCATCACTGCAATCTCAGCCGTTGGCCATGCGTAATTGAGATCAGCACCTATATGCTTAGAGTTCATTACATCATAAGCCCCACCATAGGCTTTACGGGTAATTAAGGATATTCTTGGAACTGTTGCCTCACTAAGTGCATAGAGTAATTTTGCTCCGTTAGTAATAATGGCATTCCATTCCTGATCAGTCCCTGGTAAGAACCCAGGCACATCTATAATAACCAGCAAAGGCACATTGAAGCAATCACATGTACGTGTGAAACGAGCTGCCTTCTTAGAAGAATTGACATCCAAGCACCCTGCGAGACTTATTGGCTGATTAGCAACTATACCTATACTCTTACCCGCCAGGCGTGCAAAACCTACCACTATGTTATCAGCATAATCTTTGTGGATTTCAAAGAATGATTCTTTGTCTACTATACCTTGTATGACAGACTTTATATCATAAGGCGTCGTCGACGCATCAGGTATAATATTCTCTAATTCGTCTCTATACTCTGATTCTGGTGTATAGGGTAATGAAGGTGCTTTTTGCTCGCAATTTTGGGGAAGGTAGCTTAGGAGTTGTTTTACCTTTTTGATACATTCAAGGTCATTACCGGCGGTCAGATGGGTCACTCCTGATTTGGTGCTATGGGTACTGGCACCACCCAGCTCTTCAGATGTAACAGTTTCGTTGGTTACTGTCTTGACTACATTGGGTCCAGTCACAAACATGTAACTGGATTGCTCTACCATTATTGTAAAATCAGTCATGGCTGGAGAATAAACTGCTCCACCTGCACAAGGGCCCATGATGGCGGATATTTGAGGAATTACACCTGAGGCCATTACATTTTTAAAAAAGATATCGGCATATCCTCCAAGTGATCTTACTCCTTCCTGTATACGAGCACCACCACTATCATTTAGACCAATGAGTGGCATGCCTGTCTTCATGGCCAAATCCATGATCTTACAGATTTTCTCAGCATGTGTCTCTGATAATGAACCACCGAAGACAGTAAAGTCTTGAGCAAATACATAGACTGGCCTTCCATCTATAGTCCCATACCCTGTCACTACACCATCGCCATAAAAGACTTGCTTATCCATTCCAAAGTCTCTGGTTCTATGGGTTACAAGTATACCTATCTCTTCAAAGGTGCCATCATCTAATAATAAATGAACTCTCTCTCGGGCTGTCAATTTGCCCTTTTTGTGCTGTTTCTCTATTCTGGCTTCACCTCCACCTAACTTGGCTTCTTCCACCTTTTTTTGTAGGCTTACAATTTTATCATCCATTTTTTTATATCAATTGATGGTTCATGAGGACACCTTACGTATTCACGTAGCTTAGGCCTTGGCTTTCTTTATCGCTTCTGTCAACTTAGGCACCACATCAAACAAATCTGCACACACCCCATAATCAGCTGCTTTAAAAAAAGGTGCCTCTGGATCTTTGTTAATAACTACAATACACTTACTGCTGTTGACACCAGCTAAATGCTGGATAGCACCTGAGATCCCTGCTGCGATATATAGATTAGGCTTGATAGCGACACCTGTCTGTCCTACGTGCTCATGGTGTGGTCTCCATCCAGTATCTGCTACTGGTCTAGAACATGCAGTAGTAGCGCCGATAGCTGCTGCCAAATCTTCTATGATTCCCCAGTTTTCAGGACCTTTCATTCCTCTTCCTGCAGATACAACCAGCTCCGCTTCTGGCAATGGAGCAACATCACCTTCTTGTAATTTCTTTTCTAGAATGTTTACTTTACTAGCAGGTACTTCTATATCCAAAGCTTCTACACTTGCTGATCCACCCATAGACTCAGGTTGGATTGAATTTAGAGATAAAGTAAGCACTTTGACAGGTGACGTGATTTCATATTCTGCTATTGCCTTTCCAGCAAATACATTTTTCTTCACTTTGAAGCTACCATCTGTGTTTGGCAATGAATTAGCTGCAGTAACCACTCCAGCACTTAATTTAACGCCAAGTCTACCTGCTAATGACTTTCCTGATGAATTATGTGGCAGAATAATGACAGAAGCTCCAGCTCTTTCTGCAGCAGCGGCTACAACTTGTGTATAGGTCTGACTATCAAAGCCTTCAAGATTTGCAGATTCGATAGTCATAACTTTGGCTGCACCATAGTCTCCAAGGCTTGCAGCATCACCAGCTGCTCCTAATACCAATGCCGCACATTCTACTCCCATCTGTTGTGCCGTCTTATATCCATAAGTAACAGCTTCTAAAGAGGCTTTTTTAAATGAACCTCCATTTGATTCTATATATAC
>CAZPUF010000017.1:0-23411 GCA_964589705.1 uncultured Saprospiraceae bacterium
AAATCTTTCGGTTATCCTTTCATTGTCATATGGATCTATCATATCATAATATTCAATCTGCTGTCTTTGTTCTCAGCCTTGTATTTATCGTAATCGAAACTATAAAGTTTTGCAGGGCGATGAGCAACATCATCTTGAAGCTCTTCCAGGTCTATCAAGTATCCTTGATTACGAAGTCGCCTTCTGAAATTGCGCTTGTCCATCTGCACATCTAAGATTTTTTCATAAAGTTTTTGCAATTGCTGAATAGAAAACTTATCAGGTAATAAATCAAAAGCTATGGGACTGAGGAGCATCTTTTTTTGCAAAGTCATATAGCATGACTCAAGAATCTTCTTATGATCAAACGCGAGTTCTTGCACACTATTTACATTAACCCATTTTAATTTCAGATGGGAAGGATGCGTGAGGGTATGCTCTTGGATATTGATAATGGCATAGTAGGCCAAGGTAATCACTCGTCCGAGTGGATGTCTATCGATTCCACTAAAGGATTCTACCTGCTCCAGATAGAGGTCTTGCAAATTGGTGTTTTCGAAAAGTATGCGCTGAGCTGCGCTATTGATAGTCTCACCTGGTTTAAGCAGATCACCTACGAGAGACCACTTCCCTTTGTATAAGGGAAAATCACATTCCATCAAAAGGACTTTCACATTTTCTCCGTCATAGCCGAAAATAGAACAGTCCACAGATATGTGAAACTTACTTTCCTCGGTCAGCTGGGTCATCCCTGCATTGATGTTTTGTAGTACAGTATCGATCATCGCCTCTAAAGTAACAAAACTTAGACTGTGTCATAATGACACTAACGAGAGGTTATACCACGAGCTCGTCTTGACTTTTACGTAAATATTTCATACTTTCATACGTAAAGCGTGATATATGGATAAGAAACTTACCCTAAGTCTCAATCAAACTATAATTGAAAAGGCCAAGCAATATGCCAAGGAAAATAATACAAGTCTATCAAAAATGATTGAAGCTTATTTCAATTCACTAACCTATGAAGAGGCCAAAACAATAGAATCTACACCTCTCGTAGAAAGTCTCTGTGGTGTCATAGAACTTCCAGAAGATTATGACTACAAAAAAACGAAGGCCCGCCACCTAATTGTAAAACATAAATGATCAAGGTACTCGTTGATACAAATGTTCTCATTGATTTACTTGCTAAGAGAGAATCGCATTATGGTAATAGTCTACAAATTTTTTCTCTTGCTGACACGAAGAAAATAGAAGTTTTCATTTCAACATTAAGTATTGCCAATACACATTATATGCTTAATGATGTCATGAAGGACAAGGAAGCCAGGGCAGTGATCAGAAAATTTAAAGTGCTGGTTAATTCTCACTCATTGACAGATAAGATTGTAGACTTAGCATTAAACGATGTCACTTTCAAAGATTTTGAAGATGGTATACAATACTATACTGCGCTAGATACTAAGTGCAAAGCAATAATCACTAGAAACACTAGAGACTTCAAAAATTCCAAAATTCCTGTTTTACGACCTATTGAATTTCTATCACAATTTTCAATAGACAAATAAGGCAGCATTTATAGAGTCGAATTCTTTCTGTACAGTCTCGCTTCCCAAGGCAGCAAGACCTCTTCCATATTGTTTTCTTGGTTCTGCAAGTCCAAGCTATAATCAGCGAAATCCATTTCCAAAGCTTGGTGCAAGTCACTGTGATTCAGTACAACTACTAAAGACTCCTCTCCTTCTCTGCTGTAAATGTAGAGATCAGAATTTGCGATCTGGTGCTCTTTGTAATCACCATAGACTAAGGTATCATGTGCTTTTCTATAGGCTAGAAGCTCTTTGTAGAAATAGTAGATGGACTGCTTATCGGCGAGAGCTGCTTTGACATTGATCGTCTTGTGGTTGGGGTTAGAGGCCAGCCACGGCGTGCCTGAACTGAAACCACCGTTCTTGCTCTCATCCCACTGCATTGGTGTTCTGACATTGTCACGGCCTTGGTCATGGACCAGTGTCAAAAACTCTGCTGCTGACATACCGCGTTCTAGATATTCTTTTTGGACATTGAAAACTTCCACATCTCTATAGTCATCTATACTATCAAAATGCACATTGGTCATGCCGATCTCTGAGCCTTGATAAATGCAAGGTGTACCACGCAACGTCAGGATGAGCAGGGCCAGCAACTTAGAACTCTCGACTCTGAAGGCATCATCATTCCCAAATCGCGAGACCATCCTTGGAAAATCATGGTTATCCAAGAAGATACTGATCCAGCCACTATCTGCTATTGCGTCATCCCATTTCTGTATGATATCTTTGATATCTCTCCAACTAAAAGGTACTGGATCAAATTTTCCTAAGGCACCATGCCCTAAAAACATATGCTCTAAGTGAAACACAAAATCCAATTCTCCTCTCTCTTCACCGATATATAACAAACAGTTTTCTGGTTTGATACCGGGCCCCTCTCCTACCGTCATCACATCATAATCTTTGATAACATTGGTGTACATACCATTTATGAATTCATGAACTCGTGGCCCATTAGCGTAGACCTCTTCTATGACTCTATTAAAATCATCAATGTCGGTATCTTCAAATTCCAATCGCTTGGAAATACACGGAATAACATCCATTCTGAATCCGTCGATGCCTTTGTCCAGCCAGTATCTGATGATCTTATACACATCCTCCCGCATAGCCTCTGACTCCCAATTGAGATCCGGCTGCTTTCGGGTAAATAAGTGCAGATAGTATTCCTCAGTTTTCTCGTCATACTCCCAAGCACTGCCTCCAAATATGGAATTGAAATTATTGGGCGGGCCGCCGTTCTTGCCAGGTCTCCAGATATAGTAATCTCTATAAGGATTGTCCTTGGACTGTCTAGATGCCTCGAACCATTTATGTTCATCAGAACTATGATTAAGTACCAGATCCATAATCAGTCGCATCCCCCGCTGATGAACCTCTGCCAACATTCTATCAAAATCTGCCATCGTCCCAAATTCTGGGTGTATATCATAATAATCGCTGATATCGTAACCATTATCATCATTAGGAGACATATAGATAGGACAGATCCAAATGATGTCTATGCCCAAATCTTGCAGATGGTCTAGCCTAGAGATTATACCCTCAATATCACCTATGCCATCACCACTACTATCTTGAAAACTCCTTGGATAGATTTGATATATCACTTCTTCTTTCCACCACTTTCTCGTGACTGCCATAATTATAAGAATTCAAATGTTCTGGAAAACGACCAAATATAAATCATTGTTAGGATTTTGAGGAAACTCTATTGATTAACATACCTGAGAATGACTAGCTATGACTAGTCTAAAAAATATGAATTCAATTATTATTTGTTCTTAATTGCTTATACAACTCACCTCTAAACTTGTCATTCATATCATAACCTGGAGCTCTGACTTCATTGTTTTGAGACATTATAATGCCAACAAAATTCCGATTTGGGTCAGCCCAAAAATGAGTACATTCATAACCACCACCTATCCACAGTCCCGCTTCGCCTTGTTGCTTTATCCGCATAGAATCTCCGCTTACCCAGAGGTTATATCCATTATAACCATATGGATTATCCGTCTGAGTATGTGGTGCATGGATTTCTTCTACAGTTTCTTCTTCTAAAAATCGAAAGCCATTAAGAGTACCCTTATTTAATAGCATACTTACAAAATCTGCATAAGCATCTGCCGTCCCTATCATGCCTTCTCCACCCAAATACAATTCATGGCCTTTGTTGTAATCAGGAACATCTCGGCCGAAAATATCTAATTCACCAGGCTTGGCTAGACGCAAAACAGAATCTCTGCCTGTATAGGCTGGTAATAATTTCTCATGACTAGATAGTTTATATTTCAATCCGTCTATATTCATAGGACTGGTCATTCTTTGTTCAACCAAATTATCTAGACTTAAACTGGTAACTCTTTCCGCTATCACTCCTAATACTGAAGTATTTAAACCGTAAAAATAGCTGGTTCCAGAATGCTGCACCAACGGCAGCTTGGATAATCTTTGAATAAGGTCATTTGAATTTATAGCTTCTGTTAGATTTTGATTAGCAACTAATGAATCCAAACAAGGATATCCTGTTGTCGCGTAATAAAATCCAGCCTGGTGATTGATTAAATGAAGCACTGTCATTATAGAATCATTAGGCACTAATTGCACTGGACAAGTCTTGTCCCTGTTGCCCCATTCATAATCCAATAATGACTTGCCTTCTCTAGAAATAGCAACTTCTAAATTTTTGAACTCGGGTATAAACTTTTCCACAGGGTCTTCCAGATTCAGAATACCATCTTCGATTAAATCTAATACGATAGAAATGGTGACTATCTTACTCATAGACCAAATTCTAATCAGCGTATTCCCGTCCACTTTTGTGTCTGGCAATAACTTTTGATTGACGGCACTATGCTCGTACAATAAGGACCCATCTACATGCTCTATCCTTGCATAGATAAAAGGATAATAATCCTCAGCAACGTAATCATCTATGATATCATCCAACTTTGCTTCGTCTGAAATCTTGAAAGATGGTGCTTCTTGTGACTGCTGACACGAGAATATTATCAAAGGTAGAAGCAAAAAAAACAATGTACTTTCAAAAGCTCCATTAAAAAGGTTTGACTCCCCATTTAAAGCGATTAGGCAAATTTTTAAGAAATAGTATTTGTAAATTTATATAAGTTCACCAACTTAAAATTGATACAAGTAGACAAATGGGGAAATTAAAGTACATCGCTTCTTATCTTATTCCCCTCTTAGCTATACTGACATTCTATGTTACCGGGTTGTATGCCTACATCGGTCTCATTTTCTTATATATAGGTATACCAATTATAGAGTATTTAATTCCTCCTAATACCTATAATCTTGAACGAGCAGAAAAAGAACTGGCTAAAGAAGATTTGGGATTTGATTTGGTATTGTATGTCTTAGTCATTCTTCAGCTGGTAGTTATTTATCTCTTCTGTATAAAAATTAATGATGCTAACTTGGCCCTATCAGACATCATAGCGAGAACAGCTATGTTGGGCACCGTACTCGGTTCCATTGGGATTAACGTCGGTCATGAATTGGGACATAAAACCAATCATGTTATCAAGCAGATATTTGCTCAGGTAATTCTTACCACCTCTTTTCAAAATCATTTTATAACCTATCACAATGGTGGCCATCACAAAGACGTAGGCACACCTAAAGATTTGTCTTCAGCTAGGGAAGGAGACAACTTTTACCTATTTGCTGTAAGATCACAAATCGGTGGATACTTCAAGACCTGGGGCCTAGAAAGTGGCAAGTTGCAAGCGCTGGGTAAAAGTCCCTTGCTCAATCCAATGATAATATATAGTCTACTTCCAATTATTCTAACTGGAGCAATTTTCTTTTTTGCTGGTCAGCTCGCAGCGGTTTGTTATGTCATTGGTGCTATGTATGGCATATCTATTCTAGAGTCTCAGAATTATTACTCTCATTATGGATTGCGCCGCAAGCAATTAGACAATGGCAGATACGAAAGAGTCAAACCCCACCATAGTTGGAATTCAGATCACATTCTTGGGCGGATTATGCTTTTTGAGTTGACCAGGCATTCGGATCATCATCATATGGGTGCTAAGGAATATCAGATTCTTGATTCTAAATCCGACAGTCCTAAATTGCCATTTGGATATCCTGCCATGCAACTGTTGGCTTATTTCCCTTTCTTATTTAAGCCTATTATGAAGAGACATCTGAGATCTTATGGCATAGGCTAAAATTGTCTATTGGCCAAGTTCGTGTATATAAGGTTGCATATATCTCCTATCCCATCTCCATTACTATCTTGAAAACTCCTTGGATAGATTTGATAGATCACTTCTTCTTTCCACCACTTTTTGGTGACTGCCATAATTATAAGAATTCAAATGTTCAGGAAATTAATCAAATATAAATTATTGTTGGGTTACCGTCGGTCGAAATGCAAAAAATGGGTGTGGAATAAATGCGACCCCAACCCATCATCTATTCTCCCGTAATTATTCGTTCCTGCATCCTTCTACTAATACAATTTGTCAAGACTGACATATATCTAATATGATTAGACAATCTAACTATTAAGTAATTTTGCACAAGGTCAATAAATTCATACCTGATTATGCCTATTACAATCTTAGAATTTGAATCATGAAACTTATAGTAAGTCTTATTCTATTATCGCTGATTTATTGCTCATGTACTGAGGATGTCTTAGGGGAAGAATTAGTAGGAGGCGAATGGGTATTACAAAAAACATTTGCTGATTGCAGTGGCTCCCTCAATTTCTTTAACAGTGAGGTCTTTACAGAAGACGGTTGTGAAGATCATCTTATATTTTCTATATCGGGTGATCCTTTCGAAATATTCTTTTGCTCCAGCTTGGTCTTTAATGATAATGGTGAAATGACTATTACAAATCGGGATACCAGTCAGACAACTACTGAAATCTTTGAGTACGAAACATTAGATAGCAGTCGTGTCAATGTTTGTACAATATCTGGAAATTGTAGAGAGTATATATTAGAAGATGGTGAATTGACCACCAGCTTTAGAGTAGTAGGTAGTGAAAACCCATTCTTTGACTGTATGAGAACATTTACATATCAGAGATAATACTGATCTGACACCAAAAAAAAGGCGCACCACATTCAGTAGTACGCCTCATATATAATTAGTGAAAATATCCTACGCTGAATATTTGGTGATCAATCTGACCATCAAATCATTAAGAAATTCTACTTCATAGTCTCCTACTGTTGGCTCGATATGGAAATTTCCTATACCGCTATCATTGGTAATAAATACATAAGTACTATTCGTAAGCACACTAAAAAAGCGCATGAGGAATTCCGTATCCTTATCTATACCACTTGCTGTTATCGGAATAACTTTGATACCATGCTCTGCAGCACGACGAATGGATTCTTGTAGATCCAAAATCACTTCCATATTATGATGAGGTGGTGCATCTAAGAGTAGAAAGGCAATTCTGGTTCTGGCATTTTCTGACCAACGGAGGTTTTCTATCGCAGTTTCCAAAGCGCTATGGACAGCCTCAGGAAAGTCTCCTCCACCATTTGCTTCCTGAGCACGTATAAAGTCTATTGTCGTATTGAGATTTGAAGAAAAATCTGATTGCCTTACGACATACTCATCTCCTTCATCCCTATAGAAAACACTTGAAGTTTCTATTACCAATGAGTTATTTTCGGTTTGGACCTTATTGATTACATCTTCTAGATCTTGCTTAAGAAATTCCAACTCATCTCCCATGGAACCCGTAGCATCCACAATAAAACTAAGATCAACACGTGTACTCCTCAGCCCTGTATCATCAGTAACAATCTCATTGATGCCTTCTTCATAATATTTAAGATCGATTTGAGCTGGTCTGTCATTTATTATGAGTGAGTACTCAGACAAGTTTGAAGTTCGTCCTTCTTCAAAAGGATTAACCCATAATTCTGCATTACCAAAGTTATCTGTTCTATTAGTCCATACAGTATTGCCATTATGTACTAATCTAAGCTCCGCATCTACCATAGGTCCAAAGTTGCCAGCTACATGAACAGAAATTCTCCTAGAGGGAAAGACTGTCCAATATCCTGGTTTGTCAGCATGATCTCCCTGTCCAATAATATCAGTCCAGAAATCCCAGTTATCTAAGTCGTTCCACTCTCCAGCTGTAATCAATCCAGCTTCTTCCTCTCTGGTTCCACTAGATTCAGTTGTTCCTTCTGATACAGATGCACCATCAGCAAATGTATCTGCCGATATACCAATATTTGAACTACCAGGTGAAGATGCTAAGTCACTATCATCAGAACAACCAATAATTAACAAGGAAGACAATACTAGTATGGTGTATGATAATCTAATCATAATTCTATTTGCGTTTGGATTATAAGATGACAGAACAAGTTACCGTCCTATCCTTTTCATTATCCTAGACAGGTGCCTAATTAGATTATGTTGGTGAGTTGGAAATATTTTTTCTACTTGATAAGATATACAGGGAACCAATGGCTTAGTTCCACCAGACTGCATAGCCTCTTTTCTTAAGGCTGTTGGCCAATTGTCGCTCCATGTTAGTTGCATCTGTCCTAGACATGGGATTAAAAGCAGCATAGAGACTAGGTCGCAGCATCTTGCCATATCGCTCGACATACTTTGAAGATATCTTGTAGCCTTTCTTATTGCGGTAACCAGTGATGTGCTTTTTGAATCTTTCTTGTGGAGAGTGACTGGTCATACCTACATATAGACATTCTTTGATGCCTCTATAGTGAGGATTGGCCTCTCTAAACTTCCTGTCATCCGACCAGACTTTTTGGTTAAGTTCTACGACGTAGACATTGTGAGAGAGTGATTTTGTTCTTGACCTAGCCATCTACATACTATATCGCAAAAACAAAGCCAAGGCTACTTATAAATGATTGTACATTTCTTTTTTGCTAACACTGATGATGCCTGATAGGCTTCGCCATATCTGGCCAATTCATCACAACTACCTTAGTTGACTAAGGAGTTCCCTTGGGTTTATTTCTGATGTAAATATCTTTTGTCGACATAGCTATATTGTATGGATTGACTAGATGAAGGCGGAATAAAATAATATCATCTAGTAGAAAATACTACATCTTCACAAAAGTCCCATGCCCTACTTTCTGACCAGCTGAGATGGTGTAGTGATAAGTGCCTGTAGGTAAGCTACTGACATCTATTGCCTTAGCTCTGCTTTGTCTTATAATATGTGGCCGTCCTGCTGAGTCATAGATGCTGATGTTGTATTCGGTAGTGACATCGTCCATTTGTAGTGTGAGTATGTCTGATACAGGATTGGGAGTCAAGGTGACTTGAACTTGATGGCTGATGTCTGTAGTAGATACTGCATTTCTAGGCTTGTAATAATATTCCCTGATCAAAGGATCTAGCTCATCATTAAATGCTGCATGAGGGTAATTATTGAGTAGCGTATTTTTTTGGCTCACAAGCATATGCGTGTGCCCTGATGGTAGTGTTCTAAACCGTGGAAATAAAATATCTTCGGCTAGTATTGTCCGATCATATTCATACTCCGTGAGAAATATAGGAATAGGATCATTTGGATTACGGATATCGAAGTACTCCACAGTTTCTAGACTACCTAATGGATGATAATTGTATATGGTTTGTTCTTGGCGACGCCATATCGTATCTCCGCCCTCTAAGATTGGAAGATGACAAAATACTCTCTCAGCACACAAGTTGTCTCTATACTTATATGTTCTTTTATCAAAAATTTCTAATACTAATGGATTAACTTGTACTGTCAGAAATCGAACTTCTTCCGCAAGTTCACCTTCATTGTTATATTCAAAAACTGTACTATCCAAGGGGATAAATCCCCCAAAATTCGCCCTATACTCCCAGAAGAGTATATTCTCTAACTGCTGCTGGTCATTATACTTATAGAAGTATTTTCGGTCTAACATAAATGTATCTACGTGGTCATATTTAAAATAGTGATAAACACGTTCTAAGTTTCTATCCTCATTATACACTAGGCTATCTTTGACAACTTCTCCACTTAGTATAGAAGTAAGTAAGCCATCTGTATATATATATTGAGTATCATGAGGAAGTTCAAAAGTATGAGAATAAGTAATTCCATCCCATCTATTACCTGAGAGCCCAACTAACTGGTCATTATCATTGTACTGCCTAGAAATAACACTGCTCGGCATCAAGGTGCAATCTAACGTCCCTAGGCAACCTGCATGAAAACTAATATCTATATTATCTCCTATATTATATCTGTAGACTACATAGCTTTTGGAATCAGGATCATTGGGGAAAAGTCTAGTGCTCGAACTGAAAACACTATCTAACTGATAAGAATAATTCTGCAAAGACCGATCAGTATTATATTCATAACTATTAATTCCATTAATGTAGTCATAGAATTCTAATGGGCTCATATCTCTTGGATCAGTTACACTATCTAACTCTTGCGCTGATGTCGTTAGACTGGATAACATCAATAATGATATAATAATTAGATTATACGAGCTCATGACTGAATCAAATCTGTTATTGTAAAGGTATATCATTTTTTTAGCAAAAAATTCTCAGTCCTAAAGACTCATGCCTTCCCTGACTTACATCTTCACAAAAGTCCCATGCCCTACTTTCTGACCAGCTGAGATGGTGTAGTGATAAGTGCCTGTAGGTAAGCTACTGACATCTATTGCCTTAGCTCTGCTTTGTCTTATAATATGTGGCCGTCCTGCTGAGTCATAGATGCTGATGTTGTATTCGGTAGTGACATCGTCCATTTGTAGTGTGAGTATGTCTGATACAGGATTGGGAGTCAAGGTGACTTGAACTTGATGGCTGATGTCTGTAGTAGATACTGCATTTCTAGGCTTGTAATAATATTCCCTGATCAAAGGATCTAGCTCATCATTAAATGCTGCATGAGGGTAATTATTGAGTAGCGTATTTTTTTGGCTCACAAGCATATGCGTGTGCCCTGATGGTAGTGTTCTAAACCGTGGAAATAAAATATCTTCGGCTAGTATTGTCCGATCATATTCATACTCCGTGAGAAATATAGGAATAGGATCATTTGGATTACGGATATCGAAGTACTCCACAGTTTCTAGACTACCTAATGGATGATAATTGTATATGGTTTGTTCTTGGCGACGCCATATCGTATCTCCGCCCTCTAAGATTGGAAGATGACAAAATACTCTCTCAGCACACAAGTTGTCTCTATACTTATATGTTCTTTTATCAAAAATTTCTAATACTAATGGATTAACTTGTACTGTCAGAAATCGAACTTCTTCCGCAAGTTCACCTTCATTGTTATATTCAAAAACTGTACTATCCAAGGGGATAAATCCCCCAAAATTCGCCCTATACTCCCAGAAGAGTATATTCTCTAACTGCTGCTGGTCATTATACTTATAGAAGTATTTTCGGTCTAACATAAATGTATCTACGTGGTCATATTTAAAATAGTGATAAACACGTTCTAAGTTTCTATCCTCATTATACACTAGGCTATCTTTGACAACTTCTCCACTTAGTATAGAAGTAAGTAAGCCATCTGTATATATATATTGAGTATCATGAGGAAGTTCAAAAGTATGAGAATAAGTAATTCCATCCCATCTATTACCTGAGAGCCCAACTAACTGGTCATTATCATTGTACTGCCTAGAAATAACACTGCTCGGCATCAAGGTGCAATCTAACGTCCCTAGGCAACCTGCATGAAAACTAATATCTATATTATCTCCTATATTATATCTGTAGACTACATAGCTTTTGGAATCAGGATCATTGGGGAAAAGTCTAGTGCTCGAACTGAAAACACTATCTAACTGATAAGAATAATTCTGCAAAGACCGATCAGTATTATATTCATAACTATTAATTCCATTAATGTAGTCATAGAATTCTAATGGGCTCATATCTCTTGGATCAGTTACACTATCTAACTCTTGCGCTGATGTCGTTAGACTGGATAACATCAATAATGATATAATAATTAGATTATATATACGGAATAAAAATTTAATAAATTCCATCATAATTTTTAAGTGTGGATACTAATGGAATGTCAGACGGAAGTGTTTCCTGTGGATCATCTTTAGCTTATTCCGAATATGATCTCCACAACATCTTCACATACTTTTCTCCATTGATGAAGCCTGTACCCCAACTTTCAAATCCCTTAGTCAATGTCTCTACATCGATAGCATCTTCAGCCATGCCATCCGCCATCGCAGCTTTTACTCTATCTCTCATAATAAGTAACATCTGGTGATAGTCTTTCAGGTTTTGCTTGTTAGACAACTCTCCATGTCCAGGAATAATCTGCGTATCCTCATCTACTATCATGAGTGCTGCTTCTACTGCAGCTATTAGTCCATCTGGTGACCCACCCATATCTACATCTACAAAGGGGAATCTACCGACAAAGAAAGTGTCACCCATGTGCAGTACGTTAGACATCGGAAAGTACACAAAAGAATCTCCATCAGTATGTGCATTGTGGACATGGATAAGTTCTATAGACTCCTCTTTTGTGTGGATAGTAAATTCTTCATTGTAGGTCAACTTGGGCCAAGCGATTACAGGTGACGCCTCAGTAGTCCGACCAAAGGGCCTTATCTGATCAGTACTTAATCGCTTTCTTACATTATCGTGTGCAATTATGGTAGCGCCTTTATTACCAAATATTTCGTTACCTCCTGTGTGGTCTCCGTGCCAGTGTGTATTTATCAGATACTTAATTGGCATATCTGTCTTCTCTGCTATAGCTGCAGATATTTTATCTGCCATATAAGCAAATTGGTCATCTATCATGATAACCCCATCATCATCCAAGAAAACGCCAATATTTCCACCAGAACCTTTGAGCATCAAAATCCTGTCAGTCACTTGTACTGGAGTGATAGGTGTTTTCTCTCTTTGGGCTGTGACGATACTTGTAATCGCCAAGAAAAATAAAATACTCAAAAACTTAGCTGATATTATCTGATTCATAGTATTTACTTATTTATAACGAAGGTGCCTATTCTATTATCCAAAGTAATCTGCACCAAATAAATGCCTGCAGTGAGCGAAAGGTTTTCTACCGCATTTGAAGAATCTGCTCTGTGCATCAATCTCCCTCCTGTATCAAATATTTCTATCTCTGCCAACTGACCTGAAAGATTGCCGATTATCAAAATGCCTGTCTCTGTAGAAATCACTTGTATTTCATCAGCAGCAAACTCTGCCGTGCTGGTAGACTCAGGACACAATTCTAGGTTCATTCTTGTAAGCGTTCTATCTGATATATCTATAGGCAAAAACAAGGTCTCATACCCTTCTGCAACTATCATCGCATTATACTGCCCATCATCCAAAAAGCGGAAAAAATATCCTGATAGACTATCTGAGAAAACGCTAGAGTTATCTATATCATGATTCTCCATAATTATTTCTGCTCTAATTGGTTCTCCTGTGACACAATCCACGACCTGTCCTTGAAAACCAAACATCGCCTCTTCCATATAAGTCAATAAAGCTTCTCTATTGGCTTGCCAGAACATTGGAAGATCTGCTGAATTGACCAATTTTCTTTGAGATAATTCTATCGTCCATTCTCTGGCTCTTACATAATAATTCATCAGGTCTTGTCTTCCTCCATCTACTTCAAACCAATCCCAACCGTGAGTAATACCATTCTCCAAATCTGTGAAATAATTATTATCAGCACTATTCTCTTGGCATAGATCTGCATACTCTCTCGCCTTCTCTATCCACCAAGAATCATCTGCTGCTCTTCTGGACCAGGTATCCCATGGATAACTCACTACCTCTGCACCGCCGTGAAAGTTAGCTGACAGATGTATATTATTCGCTTCTGCAAAGTCAATAAAAAACTGGGTCTCATCCTGAGTAGGTCTGTTGTCTGGATTCATGCCGTCTTCAGGATCTGGAAAATTTCTATTGAGATCTATGAAGTTAGCATTTCGTCTGGTCGCACCTTGTACTGTCGAGTTATCATTGGTATATGTGCCATCTGGGTTTGCCAAAGGATTGATATAGATATTGACCTCATCCATCAAGGTTGTTATCCTATCTTCTGTCTCATAATTGCAAAGTAGATAATCTATCAATTGTAGCATCATCGGGAAGCCTGTAGTCTCATCGCCATGCATTGTGGATGTGTATAGCAAATTGGGTTCGTCCTGACTATTATCCAGATCATCTCCCAACTGAGCCATCCATATTTGTCTTCCACTTTCCAGAGTACCTATGCTGAATACACGACACAAGTCTGGATATTGGCTTTGGAAATTATTCATCATTTCTACATATGCTTCGTAGGTAGGATAGAAATCCATATCAGGCATACATTCTGATCTATACACTGGCAATTCTTCAGGCCCTAACATGGTGAGCTCTACTTTGGGGCGCTCAATATAGGTGAAGGCTATGTTTTGTTCCATCAGATATTGGTACCCTGAAGCAGTAGCATATAGTCTTGGTGTATGATGGGTGCAGCCATGATCTATTGTGAGTCCTTCGTGCTTATCAAGCGCCATTAATAGACTGCTGTCTTCTATTATTACTTCTATACCTCCTTGTTGTTCGAAGATTTCAGGGGCAAGTACTATTTGTGCATTGGTATCTGTTAAAATCAGCGTCACCATTAGTAAGCTAGATAAAAGTCCTTTGGCTAAGTGCCACATCTTCCTGTTGTCGCATTTCTGATTTTTCGTCATCTGATTTGTCTTTGAATCCAATTAAATGTAAAAGGCCATGAGCCATCACTCTATGCAATTCCTCCTCTGTTGTTGTTTTATATTGTATTGCATTTTCCTTTACTCGCTCTATGCTTATATAGATAGTAGCTTCTAGCGGACTATCCTGGAGCGGGAAGGTTATTATGTCTGTCAATGTATCGTGAGATAAATACTTCTTATTTATATCCAGTAGATAATCATCTGAGCAGAATACATATTCTAATGAGGCTATGGCTCGATTGTTTTTTCCCGCGATGCTTTTTAGCCAATTTAATACTGCTGACTCATGCTTAAGACTGTGATTAATATCGGCTAGGCAGATAATAATCTCACCATTATCAGAATAGTTCTGCGAATCAGTCATTCTAGGACTTCTAAGCTATACTGTCTTGAAATGCATCACTACCGTTCGACCACTATCAAGAAACTTGATTTTATCCGATAATTGCTTCATGATGAATACACCTCTTCCACCACAACATTCTATATTATGCTCTAATGTGGGATCAGGTACCTGGTGTGGGTTAAATCCCTTCCCTTCATCAGATATACGGATAATAACTTCTTGCTTTCTTTCTTCGCAATTGACGTTGACAAACTTAGATTCATCTTCTCTATTGCCATGGATGATTGCGTTATTGACTGCTTCTGTCAAAGAAATTAAGATGTTATCGTATACCTGTTGGTCAAACTTACAGTTACACATCAGTTTCTTTACAAAAGACTCAATACAGCCTATTTGAGTGGGACATGATTTGATTCTCAACATCAGTTCGTGATGCATGCAGGTGGTTGGTTAGGATAGATAAAATTAAAAAGTTTACTTCTCTTATAAATATTACTCAGCTTTCAAAGCCTTGTAATATTCATCTACTAATTGCTTATAGAATGGTCTCAATGCTGGGGACACCTTCTTATACATTTCTACTTCTGCCTCTCTCTCCTTGAGATATTCTTGCAAAGCTGCTGGTAACTCCTTCTTATAGTCTTTACCTGATTCAGCCTTTCTCTTTTCGTCTTTGTCACGTTGCTTATCTGCTTTTTCAGCTTCAAGTAGTCTTGTGACGATTTCTTGTTGCCTAAGTAATAGTTGATTGTCCAATCTTTTATTTACCAGATCGGTTTCTACTTTGTCCATTGCATCTATAAGTTCCTGCAATGCGGGATCTCCTTTGCCTTGTTCTGACTTTTCGTTTTGTAGGCCTTCAAGTGCTTTTCTGAGGGCAGCTTGTTTTGCGGCAGCTTTTGCAAAGTCTTTGCTGCTTCCGTTCTGACCATTTTTGCCATCCTTGCCGTCTTTGCCTTTCTTTCCAGCCATGGACTTCATTTGCTCATTAAGTTCTTGCTGTCCTTGTGTGATCTTATCCATTGGCACTTTGCCAGCTTTACCACTACCACTTCCCGGCTTATTACACATCTGCGAGCCAGACATCATACCAGACATCTGCTGTTGCATTTCTTCCATAGATTCTGAAAGCATCAGTGCTAGGTCATTGACATTTTTCATAGTATGTCTCTGGTTGGCCTCTGCATCATTTCTCTTTCTTTCTTCTAGCTGGTCTATACTCTCTGTGATGTTTGACTTAATCTCTACAACTTTCTCAGAGACGAAGCTTTGGATCTTATCATTCCTTCTGGCTAAGGCTTCGAGACTATCCTGAATCATTACAAAATCATCCTTCAACTTAAACTGCTCTTGGATATGTCGGACATACTTAGGTGTATTCAAGGTTGTCTTTCTAATATCCTCAATCAACTCCTCTTGGTCAAAAGACAGCATGACCAAATTCTCTAATAGCTGTCTGAGTGCTTTGATATCCTCCTGCATCTGCTCTTGCTCTGAAGATTCCATTGCTGCAGACATACCCGCTGCCATTTTCTTCATTTTTTGAGCAGCTTGCTTTTGCTTCTGAGAGGCACCTTGATTATCCTGCTGATCCATCTTATCCATACTCTCATCCATATCTTCTTGGATATCATCCATTTGCTCCTCATTTTCATCACCAAGATCCTTAGGCCTTTCCAACTCGTCGTTCTTCTTTTCTAAGTCTTCCATCTCCTCTTCCAATTTCTCCATTTCTTTATTCAACTCTTCTTGCTCTTTTTCCAGCTGGTCTTGAGACTTTTCTTCCTTGGCTGTCTCTTCTGATAATTCCTCTTGTTCTTCAGCCAGTTCTTCTAACTTCTCTATCATATCCTGCATCTCCTTCTCCACTTCCAGATTCTTAAATAACTCTAACAATCTTTCCATTTCATTCTCTACCTCCTCATCATTCATGGTCATCTGTTCCATTTGCTCTAGCATCTCATCCTTATCTAGCTCCTCCATTAATTCCTTAATCTTTTCCATCAGCTCCTGTGTCTCCTCGCTCATTGCTTCTTCAAACATCTCTTCTATCTTCTCCTGCTTTTCGAGTATGTCTTCCTTCTGCTCTGAGAATTCATTTTGATTCTTGAGATTCTCCTGGAATTTTTCCTTGGCTTGTTGGAGTTTCTCCTGTAGTTCTGCTTGTCTTTCCAAAAGCTTTTCTAACTCCTTCTTGTCCTCCCATGATGGTTCTTGCTTTTGCAGCATCTTCTCTCTCAGTTTCTTTAGCTCTTCTTTTATCTTCTTGGATTCATCTAGTGCATCCTTTAGCTTTTCTTTGATCTCTTCCTCGTTCGCATCTTCTTGCTCTTCGAATTCTTCTACTGTTGGTTTTTCGTACTCCATCACAGAAGTCTTTGCAGACTTAGAGCCATTGACACCATCATTGTCTTTTACTTCGAAGTAATAGCTCACTTTATCTCCTGGTTGCAGATCTAAATCTGCTACATCAAACGTATAATCGTATTGTACTTCTCGTGCTGTAGGCTTGGTAAGCAACGCCGACTGAGTAGTAGATTGGCCATTAGCCTTCGTCAATGTATAGTTGAATGATAAACTCGTCAACCCATAATCATCAGAAGCATTGCCTATAAAATAGGTAATGGTTTTTTCTAGACTATCTACAAAGCTTTCTACCGCTATCTCTGGATGCTGATCTGGCGTGACGTTCAACGTGTATGTGATAGAATCTGGATTAGGGATAGCTTCATTTGAGATAAAAATCTTGTAGATATCATCTCTCATTATTTTTCTAACATATCTGTATCTGCTATCAGATCTTCTATTAGCTTCCTCTTTGATTCCAAGATTAGAGAATTTTAGAGAAACTGCATCTGTGTTATCTGCTTGAAAATTCCAAGTCACCTTGGTCCCCTGAGGTATCACGACATCACCGATGTTACTCAATGTCTCATCCTTTCGGCCAGTATATCCCGGATAATCTAAAAACATATCAAAGCCAGCCATATTAGGCTTAAGCAGTACGGCAACCTTATGGTCCTTAGACTTGACAGGACCTGAGTAGAAATGGAATGGAATATCCTTCTGCACATTTTTGAAAGTGTATGAAAAGGTATTTCCATCTACCTTCTTCATTCGGTATTGAAAATTATCCACATCTATGAAAACCTCGTCTGGAAGCACATCTCCATCCACCTCTGTAGTCACAGTCAGGTCTTCGTACTGTACCACTTCATAGGTGTCTCCTACCGTACTGAAATGAAAAGGAGCTGCTCTTTCAAATTCCCTGTCATTATTGATCAATCTATGTGTAGGCTCAGTAATCAAACTTGGCGCGCCGAGAAGGATGACCAATAACATCAAGGCCGGTGGCAGTGCATATCTGAGATACTTTTTGTTTTTAGTCAGGTCGATGGCCGATCTGAATGGCACTGGCTTGATGGCTTCAGTCTTTTGATTAATGGATGCATTGATCAAATCCATACTTGTACTTGACGCAGCCTGCTTTTTAAGTTGCAGTACATTGAGTAATCTGTCTTGCACATCTGTGAAGTGACTTCCTATTATCGTAGCCGCTTGCTCATGATTAATCCTTTTTCCTAGCTTGAAGTATTTACTTAATGGGAGCAATACCCAATACCCAAGCGCAAGTAAGGATGTGGCTATGAAGCCGAAGAATAGTCCTTTTCTGACTCCAGAATCAAAATAGGCATAATGCTCTAACAAATTGATAGTAATGAATAAGGCTAGGACAACTGCCGTCGTATATAGGAAACCTCTGATAACCTGGTTGAGGTAGTACTTTCTTGTAAATTTATCTAGCTTGCTAATTAGCAGATCGTAATTACTCATATATCGCTTTACTTAGTCTGACCACACATGGCAAGATTGCCACTTTTCAAAAGATTGCTTTTGGGTACTTTTTGCCTCTATTTCAACTAAATAAATGGCATTTAGATTCCCCACAAATCTTCTCATCCTTGAAAATTATTAAATCTGATAAAATTATGCAATCGCCATTTATACAACTTAAACATAAATAACTGATTATCAGATATTTACATAACACATAAAGAAAGGTTATTGTTTAGAATATATCACCAAAAGACTTTCAGAGGACACCCTTTGTCGCCTATCACCCAAAATCACGCTATTCGTCCAAAATGGAGCAGTCAATTTTCTCACCTATCCAATGACCTAGAGTACGTTGCAATTTGAGCTTATTGGCGGCGGTCATATTCTTGATTCTTGCATCGCCATGAGATTTGTCTTTCATGAAAAACCACAAGGATTCTGAGCGCTTGACTTCAGGGACTGCTGTGGCGGACCAAGTATCATTTGCCCCATTGATATAGATGAAAGGCAAGGTCGTTGTTTGTGTCCATTCGAATACCTTATTGGTCAATGTTCCATCAAATTTGACAGGTAATTTGTCTGGTGTAAATATGGCAGAAGGGTTACTATTGACATCCAGATGATGAAGTAACTTTTTGAATGGCTCTACTTCAAAACCGTAATAACCCATCTCCTCTGCTGACTGAAAATAATGTGATCCAAATCCCTCCATACTGGCATCCGAATAGAACTCTAATCCTACGATATCTATGAAATGCTGAAGTAGTGTATCCGTCTGTGCATCTGTGGATGGTATATGTGCACAATCTGCACCCCATTGCCAGAATGAAAACGGATATTCTAGAATGGCATACTCATACGCTTGATCCAAATTAAGATAGTTGAATTTCAGATTCTGGCCTTTGGCAAACCACTTGAGATAGGACTTCATCTCATCTGCTCTTTCCAACATAACTACCTGATAATCAAATATATCTGACCTACATTCTTTGGTGCCTACCTTGTCTAGAAACTCATAGATTCTTTTGTCTTCTGCACTGTGATTGATAGGTGCGACATAAGGTATAGACACATCTACATCTTCGGGATAAAAGTATCTGTACATGATGGTCGTCGTCCCTCCTTTACTGATTCCAGAACTTATCCATTTGCCATCATAGATCTGTCTAAATAGCTGATTGATATGATGTAAGTCTGCCGTGACTTGTTCGAAATCTAGGTAATCATAATCAAGCGTATCAGGAGACGATTCCAGAAAATATCTGTGTTCAATATTAATCTGATTAGCACCAGTAAGTCTAGCGATTTCTGTCACCCTGTTAGAAGGTCTGCCATATCCATTAGTAATCATAGCAGTAGGGGCCTCATAAGCCTTATGGCTCAAGAAGACTCTTTGATAGAAATGTCCTTTAGTGTCATCATTATGATCTATAGGTTGTCTGATCTGAAGTTCATATGCTGCTTCATACCCCATAGGCGTTTTGATCTTATTAAAAATGACATTGGGTAGCTCAAATAGCTGCTTCTCCAATGCGGACTGTGTCCATGCATGATGACTGAGGATAAAACCTATGGTAAATAGTAGTATTTTCTTCATGATATCCTTACTAAAAGTGATAAAGTAGATCAACTAATATAGAACAAATTAAAATTCTGCTTAGTCATAGAGTCCTATCCTCATTAGTCAAAATGACCTAATATTGGCGCTCAATTATTATTTCTTTTCGAAAAAGATGAACAAACAACCACCTATATTTTTTAAATATGGAGACCTAACAGTCTACTGATGAAATATCAAGGGAATACTAACGAATACTTCGAAATACTGGAGCACAGCGGTGCGGTCAGTGAGGCATTGAACAATCCAATAGATAGTCAACTATCTCTATTGTGGTTTCAAGAGGACGAAAATGAAGTCATCATTGATAGTCATCCTTATATTTTCGCTAAAGACACCTTGATCTGCTTGACTAATTTTCACAAAGTTGAGGTCAAGAGAATCCAGAGTGCCAAAATGTTAAGATTCAATTCGTCTTTCTATTGCATCATTACACATGATAGCGAGGTAGGTTGCAAAGGCATTCTCTTCTTTGGGTCTAAAAGTCTACCCATACTTCAGCCAAAGGGTGAAAATCTGGAATCCCTTCAAAGCTTATCTAAGATGGTATTACTAGAAATGCAATCCAGAGATGAGCTTCAGCAGGAGATGTTGCAGATGTTACTCAAGAGATTCTTGATCCTATGTACACGTATATATAAAGCCCAGGAGCAAATTGAAGTTATACCTAAGTTGGAAGTAGATATCGTTAGAGAGTTCAATTTTTTGGTAGAACAGCATTTCAAGGAAAAGCACAGTGTATCTGAGTATGCTGACATGCTCAATAAATCACCTAAAACCTTATCGAATCTTTTTGGAAAGTTCCATACAAAATCACCCTTGAAGATGATTCAAGACAGAATCATGCTGGAAGCAAGGCGAATGTTAAGGTATACTGAGAAGCCTGTATCCGAAATTGGCTATGATCTAGGATTTAATGATATCCAGTCTTTTAGTCGCTTTTTCAAAAAAAATGAAGGTCATTCGCCATCAGAATTTAGATTAACTTGAGAAATGTCATTTAGCTTCCTAATTGACTAACTTTGTAACCATCTTGGAGTACTGCTTGCTACCTAGAGGGAAAAATTGATGAGAGAGGGGGAAGAACTGATGATTAAGTATGCTGCAAGCATATTCATATTTGTTTTTCGTTATATAATTGGTAAGATTTTTTCTGTTGCTTTCTTGGTTATACGTGATTTAAATCCACTTTTATTAAGAAATACCTAAAATATTAAGGAAGCGAAGCAACTATATACTAAGGTTTATCATATTGATTAAAAAAACTATCGTAAAAAATGAACAAGTTATTCTTATTACTCTTAGCGTTATCGGCAATTGCACTTAGTTGTGTCCAAGATGATTTTTTAGATGATTTTGTAGAGCCGGAATTAAGAATTAGTGGTCCATCACAGGATCTACAAGTAGAAGAGACATTCCAATACACATATAGATACTTTAATAATGTAGGAGCTAGAGAAGAAGTGCCAGTCACTTGGTCTAGTGATAATCCTGCAATTGTCAGCATAGACGATAATGGTCTAGCAACGGCCTTAACTGCCGGAAGTGCAACAATTACAGGTACAGTAGATGTAGCTGGCATTACTAGCACAGATAGTGAAGTTATCTCTGCTCAAGCGCCTCCTCCCCCACCTCCACCAGGAGACGATGGATCAGGTGGAGACGATGGGTCTGGTGGAGATGACGGATCAGGTGGAGATGATGGATCTGGAGGAGACGACGGATCTGGAGGTGATGATGGGTCTGGAGAGCCAGAATTAAGAAGTATAGAAGGTGAAATTATGACCACTACCTTTTATGTACTAGAAGGTGACTTTACTTTGTCTGAGACAGAGGATGGAGGCTTATTCTTAGATATAGCAGATAACTATAGAGCATCTACTGGTCTACCAGGATTCTATGTCTACCTCTCTAATAACAGAAACTCTATAGCAAATGCACTTGAGATAGGCAGAGTGACTGATTTCAGAGGCGCACATAGTTACGAAATAGATAATACTGGATTAGAAGATTATAGATTTATCGTGTACTGGTGTGCACCATTCAATGTTAAGATTGGTGAAGCCGAACTTAATTTGTAATAGTTTAGAACAGGCACAAAATGAAAAATTTATTTGCTGCTTTTGTAGCCACATTATTGTTTGCATCTCAACTTAATGCAGGTGGTCCATGGCCTAGTGGCAAAGGGAACGCTTATATTAAATTATCTGAGTGGTGGACCGTATTCGATGAGCATTTTACGGATACAGGAAGGATCGATCCGAATACGACTAGTGGTATATTTAACACGTTTATCTATACAGAATTTGGTTTGTCAGATAGATTAACTGCCATAGCAAATGTACCAGTTGTCAGCAGAAGCGTCATCAACAATGTGAGATCATTGACTACCAATGATATTATATTCCAAGGAGATGCTATTACTTCGTTTGGAGATGTTGAGTTAGGACTCAAATATAATTTGTCACAGTATGGTGCCAAGATTCCTATCTCTGTTACATTGACACTAGGCATTCCTTCAGGACAGTCTATAGGAGGAATTAATAACAATCTTCAAACTGGAGACGGAGAATTTAATCAGATCCTAACTGTAGATGCTGGGACAGGATTTAATATTGGAGACGCTGCTGGATATGTCAGTGGATTTGTTGGTATCAACAATCGGTCAAAAGGATTTTCTGAAGAGTTCAGATATGGTGCTGAAGTAGGCATCGGACTATTCAATAAGAAGCTTTGGATAAGCGGGAAATTAAATGCAATAGAATCTTTTAAGAATAGTGATATAAGATCAGTAACTAGCACAAGTATATTCGCCAATAACACAGAGTTCATTACTCTTGGATTAGAAGCTAATGTATATGTTACTGAAAAATTTGGTGTATCTGCAGGATTTGCAAATGTAACCAGAGGAGAGATTATCGCTGCAGCACCAGCATATAATGTTGGCGTATTCTTGGATATAAAATAAATAAGATATTGTTTGGCTAGCGAAAACTTGAAAGTTTTCAATTTTGAATCCCCTTGATACAATCATCAAGGGGATTTCTTTTTATATCCTCCTTCCCTTTTAAGGGAAGGTCGGGATGGGTCAAGCTAGGTACTCAAATGCCGATAGGCGATAAACTAGACAACTATTTCTTATCTAGTCGTTTTTCGAAGGTTTTCCTGTATCTGAGTCACTATATTTTCATCAACTAACTTCTCTTTTCCTAGTATCGCAAAGGAAAAGTTTTCAGCCATAATCTCTTCTGGGTGAATGATGTACTGGGTATTCTTAC
>CAZPUF010000018.1:0-1710 GCA_964589705.1 uncultured Saprospiraceae bacterium
TATATATATAGATGGTGTTGTAAAAAGAGAGCTTGTAGAAGAAGCTCCTGTTATTGAATATGACTATGTCAGAGAAGCTGATGTTGTGTGGGAAAGAAGAATCTGGAGATTAATTGACACCAGAGAGAAAGTAAACATTGCTTTCAGAAGCCCTATCAAGCCATTCTTTAATATTCTTAGAGAGATAGCAGAGAATGGAGATGCAGCAGTATTTAAAGCTGAGGACTTCAAAGAACCATTAACTATAGATGAGATTGACGCTAAGTTAAATCAAGTAGATACTACTGTAGTTTGGGATCCTGATACCTATGAGGAAAAAGTCCAAGTTGTTAAAAATGAAATTAACTGGGAAGACATCAAGCAATTCAGGGTTAAGGAGGTTTGGTATTTTGACAAAGAACTTTCTTCTTTCAAGTCAAGAATTCTAGGAATTTGTCCTATTCTTCAAAGAATTGACGCAGATACTGGAGAATTCAAATATCAAGAACAGTTATTCTGGATCTATTATCCAGAGGCAAGATTTGCTCTAGCAAGATATAGAGTTCAGAACGATGATAACGACATTGCACCAATGTCATGGTACGACTTATTTGAGTCAAGATTCTTTTCTAGCTATATCCTTAAGATTTCGAATCCTTTAGATTTAAGAGTTCAGGATGTTTACTATGGATATGAGAGACAAGGCTTTGACAGATTAATGGAGTCAGACAGGATCAAAGCTGAGTTGTTTAATTTCGAGCATGATTTATGGGAATACTAATTTGAAAGTATTCATCAATATAAAATGGAGCTTGTATCACGGATACAAGCTCTTTTTTTGTGCCTTGGTAATTCTACTATAGATAAATTGGATCAAGATAGATGCAAAGACAACAAAATATTCAAATGACATTAACCTTAAATCTTGGACGAATTCTGGAGTAACATATGTTGTGTAACTCCAAACAACTACCCCACTCCAAACTAAAACCCACCAAGAATAATTGAACAATGCCAACATAACCAGCATGCACAAATACCATGGGTGGACCGTGGTTGTCATAAATAGGTAGACTGAGAATGCAATAAACATCGCCTTCAATAATTGCAACAACTGATTTTTTCTTTGCTTATATGCTAAGTACATTATCACACCAATTGTTATCAAACTAAGCATAGGACCAATCATTGCAATCTGATTATATCCAGTATACCAAAATCCCACTTGTCTAAGCAAATAATAGACGCTAGCGTTGAATTCGAATGATTGAAAATATAGATTAATGCTAGATAGAAAGTGAGTTATATCTATACCAATAAAAAGAGGTAGAAATAATACTGCTAGTCCCATACCAACAGATAACAGATAACGAACACCAGATTTTAGATCTCCAATATATCTTAGAATTAGCGGCAAAAACATTAGTGGTAGAAGTTTAGCCCCTATTGCACACGCTAAAGCAATACCCGATTTAATTAAAGAATCGACACTCAGATAATGGATAGAAGCTATCAGAAAAAATATCATGATTGCTTCAAAATGTAGCTGCCCAGTCATCTCCACTATTACAAGCGGATTGAGAAAATACCACAGGACTAAAGCTACAGGTAAACCTAACCTAGTAAGCAGTTTTATTAAATAATAGGCCGTTCCAATTTCTGCAGCAAATAAAAAAGATTTCATCACGATTGCTGACAACTCCCATGATGGGAATAAGGATGAAAACCAAT
>CAZPUF010000018.1:1810-15668 GCA_964589705.1 uncultured Saprospiraceae bacterium
GATTTCATCACGATTGCTGACAACTCCCATGATGGGAATAAGGATGAAAACCAATAAATAATCTGAGATATAGGTGGATATACTGTGTAGTAATCTTTAGAATTTAAGAGTGGGTAGAGATTGGAATATCTTTCATCTGCTAAAGAAGCCTGACTCAAAAAGTCTGATGGAGTATAACTCAGTGGATTAATGCCATCTTGAATTAAGTTTCCATCCCACAAAAACCTATATATATCATCTGAAAGATTAGGAAATATAAAAACAAGAGCCAATCTAATAAGCAAACCTACTCCAAGTAGCCACTTCCAAGACTGACCAATATTGGCATACTTCAATATCAATCCATAACCTATAAATGACAATCCGTATGAGCATAAAATACTATAACCAGCATCTTGCTCTAAAGCGGTACATAAATAAAAAAGAGGAATGGTCAATAAAAATAGAAATAAGGTAGTCCTTAGTAGTCTACCCTCTCCTATTCGATTATCTGTCATCTACTTTAATTATGATCTCATATGTTTAATTGAAAAATAAAAGATAGTCGAATATCCCATGAATAGCATTATATGAAAAACCATAAATGAAAGATTACCCATCTTAATTCCAGCTATAATTGCGCCTAAAAAGTAAAGAGCTAACAGACCTTCACTAATGGTGATTTTGGAAATCTTATACTTATGGTACTTGCCTTTTCTGAAAGAATCCGAAATACTCTTGATCGCAAATTTCGGCGTCCTTACAAATGCTGATTTTTTGCCAAGATATCCTTGAATTACAGCTATAGAATTATGCAAAGACAAGCCCATAGACAATGATAGAAACGTTGGAAAAAGCACTATAAACTTAAAAATAGCAGCAACGGTGCTTGTGTTTTCCCAGGCCTTCTTCACATTAGCTACATAATAGACTATGGCAATAAGTACTGTACTGATGAGAAATATACTCATCAAAGACAAATTCATTTGAAGGGGATTTATCACAAACAAAAGCGGAACACTGAAGACGCCTACTAGGAATATAGATAGAAAGACAGTACTTCCTAGTAGATGAGTTGTCGCATGTAGTTTTTTCATTAAACTTAGGTCACTAGACCAAACAGTTGGAAGTAGCTTTTTAGCAGTTTCAGCACCTCCTTTCATCCATCTATGTTGCTGGGATTTTAGTCCCATCATTTCAGAAGGTAATTCTGCAGGCGAGACCGTATCTTCTAAGAAGATTATTTTCCATCCTTTCAGTTGAGCTCTATAACTTAAGTCCAAATCTTCCGTCAACGTATCCGCTTCCCATCCACCTGCGTCTTCAATCGTCTTACGTCTCCATAATCCTGCTGTACCATTAAACTGGAGAAGATAATCTCCTTTTTCTCTTCCTTTCTGTTCCACAGTAAAGTGGACATTCAATTGAAAGGCCTGTAATTCTGTTAATATGGAATATCCTTGGTTAATGTGTCCCCACCTTGTTTGAACTACACCGACATCTTTATCTTTGAATTGAGGTAGTGTTCGCTTTAGAAAATCTGCATCAGGAAGGAAATCTGCATCGAAAATTGCAATGAATTCTCCTTTTGCATACGGCGTTGCATCCTTTAATGCACCTGCTTTGTAACCCTTCCTTTTCACACGTGTCATTAGCTTAATATCATATCCCTTAGCCTTATACTCTTCTACCTTAGCCGTTGTCAATTCTATTGTATCATCTGTACTATCATCTAATACCTGAACTTCAAATCGATCTTTAGGATAATCCAATTGCATGATATTATCGATTAGCCTCTCTACAACAAAGTACTCATTGTACATAGGTAATTGGACAGTAACATAAGGTAAGTACTCATCATCAACATTACCATAGTCATCTCCAGATGAACCCTTGCCCAGTTTTCTATCCTTCCTATAGTGAAATAGCAAATTGAATTGAATAAAGCAATAGATTGATATGAACACCAAACAGGCGACATAAATAGCAAGTACGATATATCCGAATATATCCATTAGAGTAGTTTAAATATTGTCCAAAGAATTTTATGACCAGCAAGGATGGTACCCTTTATCGTTCCAGATATTTTAGATACACCGATACGCTTTCTATAGTTAACAGGAATTTCCATTGATTTCATTTTCATCTTGGCCGCTTTAACTTGCATTTCTACAGTCCAGCCAAAATCTTTATCCTCCATCTTTAAATCCAATAAAGATGAATATTTAAGTGCTCTAAATGGCCCTAAATCTGTAAACTCTACTCGGTAAAATGCTTTAATAAGCGTTGTTGCAAGCCAGTTACCAAATATCTGTTGAGGTTGCATAGATCCTTCCTCCATTTTACCTAATGCCCTTGACCCTATTACCATATCGTATCCTTTTTGGATAATTGGTTCGACTAATAATGTCATCTGCTCTGGATGGTCTGAATAGTCTCCATCTAAGAATACTACAATATCAGGAGCTTCCTCCTTAGAAGCGATATAGTCCATGCCCTTTAAGCAAGCACTTCCATATCCTTTCTCCATAGCATCTACTACTCTTGCACCTTTGGATATCGCAACTGATTTAGTATTATCAGTACTATTGTTGTTACAGACTATAACTTCCCTAACTAACTCAGAGGGTATATCATCCAATACCAAACCTATGGAAGTCTCTTCATTGTAAGCTGGTATAATAACATCTATGTTCATAAAGACCTATCGGTCAAAAAAAGAACAAAACTACCTAATATTGGAGTTTATAATAATTTATTGAACACAAATAGCAGTAAGATGAGTTAACTTTATGCCGCATATACACCATAGTGGATTTTAATCATTGTATTAAAGAGAATTTATGCGAATTAATAGGAGAATGAATGGAGATAAGTGTTGCTCAGTAATGATTACCTTTCTTATTTCATTTACTTTTTTTAGCCTATTTATGTCAAGTTGTGAAGAAGAACCCTTGCTAGAGGCACAGCAATTTGATTTAAGCCTTTCATTAGACACTCTCAGATTTGACACTGTCCTTACAGAAATTGGGACTATAACCAGATTTGTTAAGATATTTAATCATGAATCACAGCCTGTAATAATAAACGAAATAAGCTTACCCTCGCCTGATGAAACCTTCTTCAGAATTAATGTCGATGGCTTTTTAGGTCCAATGGTTGAAGATATTAGAATAGAAGCCCAAGATAGTATTTGGGTATTTGTAGAAGCGACTATTGACCCAGACAGGCCATTAAGCGAAAGTCCATTTATAATTGAGGACCAACTCCATATCACGGCAAACCAAACTAGTCTGGTTGTCCAGTTAGAAGCGTTTGGACAAAATGCCAATTACAGACCTAGTCGATTCTCAGCAGGAGACATCAATACTCTTTGTAGCGGAAGTATTATATGGGACGACCCAAAACCATACGTAATATTCGGAGTTCTGGCTGTCGACCAATGTGAACTAATTATTGCAGCAGGTACACAAATCTATGTACACGGTGGTATAGCTATTAATGAGTTAGGCGTTTTTAATGATGGACTCTTAATAGCAACTGAAACAGGAAGCATACAATCTATGGGAACTGCTGATAATCCTGTTCGTATACAATCAGATAGATTGGAAGCAGAATTCCAAGAAGTGCCTGGCCAGTGGTCGGGTATTTTCTTATCTCCAGGTAGTAGAAACAATGTCTTTAACCATACAATTGTGCAGCATTCAATTGTGGGTTTGTCTATAGATTCTTCAGCCACAGCTATAATTGACGCTTGTGAGTTTTCGTTCACTTCTGGAAGTGGTCTGGTTGCAGCTAATGCGACGATCCAAGCAGACAATTGTTTATTCTATGAGAATGGTACGGGTAGCGTCAATCTTAGTTTTGGTGGTAGTTACAACTTCAATCATTGTACTATTGGTAATTACAACAATCAAGCACCAGCCTTGAGCATTAACAATATCCGATGCAGTGATCCACTTTGTCAGGAATTGATCTTAGTTGCACCATTAGAAGCTGCATTTAATAACTGCATTATCACTGGCAATGAACTCGACGAAATCTCAATATTTGACATAACTGATGGTGATGGATCTATCCCATTCAACTATCAACTAGGCTCCTGCGCTGTCACTATATCTGAACTACTAGAAGAAGATCAATTTCCTAACTTTTTTACTGATCATTGCAATAATTGTATTACTACAACAAGGGAAGATTCGCTATTTCTTGACTTAGAAAATTACGACTTCCATTTAGATACAATGTCAATAGTCATTGACCTAGGAGAATTTGTGCCAGGTATCGACACAGATTTTGATGGTAACCCAAGGGAGATCAATGCAGTGGATCTTGGGTGTTTTGAATTTCAAAAATAGTCTACTCTTTTTGTGCAGATGTCTGCTTATCTGTTTTCAAAGTCATCAGTATAATAAATCCTAACACAAAGAAAACGGCTGTTGACAATATGGAATATCGCATATTTCCTGTGATTTGATTGACTATTCCAAAAACGAAGGTGCCAGATACAATGGCCAACTTTGTGAGCACATCATAAAAGCTAAAATAAGAAGCCAACCCTTCTATATCATCAGACAACATTTTACTATAAGTTGATCTGGACAACGATTGAATGCCTCCAAACACCAACCCTACAAATAGTGCCAGTATATAAAATGATGCCGAACCTTGCACTAAGTATGCCGCAAAACAGATTACAATCCAGATTGCTAATTGTATCAAAAGTGAAATCTTATTTCCTATTTTACTAGATAGGAAAGCAAAAAGATATGCGCCTACCATAGCAAGGAATTGAAGTAACAAAACCAACATAATTAAGTCATCAGTCTCAAACCCCAATTCCTCCTCAGCAAATATTGTAGCCAAATAAATTACAACGTTGACCCCAGCAATGAAGAAAAAATAAGACATCAAGAATTTAACTATATTCAACTTATCCTTTATTTCAAAAAACACTTGCTTGACCTCATCAAGTCCTTTAAACACAAACTCTTTAGTGACTGGAATTGGATTATCCTTAGGTAAGATTTTAAATGTAATACTAGCAAAGCCTATCCACCATATACCTACAAGTACAAATCCTATTCTCGGTGGAAGAGAAGCATCAGTAATACCCAATACTTCAGAAAAATTAATAATTACCAGTATAATGACTAATAGCAATACACTTCCTATATAACCATAAGCAAATCCCTTTGCACTGACAGCATCCATCCGATCCTCGGATACTATCTCAGGCAGATAAGAATTATAAAATACTATTCCTCCTCCAAAGCCCACTGTACCTAAAACAAAAGCAATGATACCTAGCCATGCCATCTGTGGAGAATTGAAAAAGAACAATGAAATACAAGATAAGCTTCCTAGAAGAGTAAAAAATTTAAGAAAAGAAGCACGACGACCACCATAGTCAGCTATGCCTGAAAGAAAAGGTGTAAACAATGCCACCAACAAATAAGCAAATGCCACACTAAAAGAATACACAGAAGTATTATCAATTTGCTGGCCAAAGACATCCATTTTCTCTGGTGCTAAAGAAGAGAAAAAAGGTGGAAATACAGCTGTAGAAACAACTAATGCGTAAGCAGAATTTGCCCAATCAAAAATAGCCCATCCAAAAATCGTTTTCTTATCATTCAACTTAGGAGGCATATCAATTGTTATAATTTTTTAATTAATGAATTTAACAAAATAGAATAGTCATATTATAATTTTCTATCATCTAATTTCATAATTTGAGGATCACAAATGGATATCATAATAAATTATGTATACATTGTATTATTCTAAAACAAACTAGTTTGAAGGTATGAACATTGCCATTCTTTCGAGGAACCCAGCCTTATATAGTACACAGAGCTTAGCCAGAGCAGCCAGAGTCAGACATCATTATGTGAGGATAATAGACTACGTAAATTGTGATTTGATCATGGAAGATGGGAATCTAACAATTTCATATCATGGGCAAATTATAAAGGATATAGATGCTATAATTCCAAGAATAGGAGCATCTCATACTAATTACGGTTCAGCAGTAATTAGACAATTTGAGCAGAAAGGAGTATTCACCACATTGAGCTCGCAAGCCCTTCTCAAATCTAGAGACAAATTGACCTGCTCCCAAATTCTCGCCTCTAAGGGTATGCAAATTCCACGGACAATCGTATCCAATAATACGCTGATGTATCAGGATTTATTGGAAACATTCGAACATAACATCGTGATCAAATTGATTCATGGCACACACGGAATAGGTGTCATATTGGCTGAGAATAACAATCAGGCAGAATCGATATTAGAAGCTTTTAATAAAACAAAGCAAAAAGCTTTAATGCAAGAATTTATAGCTGAATCCAAAGGAGCGGATATCCGTATCTTTGTTGTAGAAAATGAAATTGTTGGAACGATGAAGAGGCAAGCTAAGGAAGGAGAATTCAGAAGTAATCTACACAGAGGAGGTAGCTCTACCGTAGAGCCAATCAATGATAAAGAAAGAGAAGTTGCACTTAAGGCTGTCAGGCATTTAGGGCTCAAAATTGCAGGAGTAGACATGCTCAGATCTGATAGAGGTCCACTAATTCTGGAAGTTAATGCTTCACCAGGTCTAGAAGGCATTGAGAAAACGACAAAAGTGGATATAGCAGGTCGTATTATCAACTTTATTGAGAGAAACGTATCTGTCTAAGCGATTAGATTAATTACACAATCATTCATTGTGAGGGATAAAAAGGAGAGCAAGTTTATTATAGAGAAACAAGAAATCAAACCGGGAGAATCAGCCATAGTGAAAATAGCTGTTGGCAAACTTCCGTCGGATACCAAAATAAATATTCAAGCACACGTCTACAGATCCAAGAAGCCAGGACCTACATCTCTAGTATTGGCAGGAGTACATGGTGATGAAATCAATGGCATTGAAATCGCTAGAAGATTGATCCACCAAAATATCCTAGATAAAATTAAAGGAGGAAGTGTCATAGTCATACCTCTTCTAAACATATATGGCTTCGTAAACTTCAATAGATATGTACCTGATGGAAAAGATGTAAACAGAAGTTTTCCAGGAAATCAAACAGGGTCGTTGGCTTCACGTATAGCTCGTACGTTAACCAAGAAAATCTTACCTCTTATAGATTATATATTTGATTTTCATACAGGTGGGGATTCCAGATTTAATCATCCTCAAATAAGATATACTAGGACTGATAAAAAAGCCTTGGAGTTAGCCAAGGTATTTGGCGTACCATATATAATCTCTAGTGGGATTATCCCTAAGTCGCTAAGAAGAACTGCCAGGGACTTGAAAATTCCTATGCTGGTCTATGAGGGAGGTGAATCAGTCAGACTGGATGGATTAATAATAGAAGCAGGACTCAAAGGATTGGTAAGATGCTTAACTCACTTAGGACATCTCAAAGGAGAAATTTCATCTTCAGAATCCAAATCGATTTTAATAAAAAAATCTTCATGGATAAGAGCACCATTTTCAGGTATCTTTATTTGGAGACAAAGTTCTGGCACTAAAGTAAAGAAGGGGGAAAAGCTGGGATCTATTAACGATCCTAATGGACAGAAGTCCATCCATGTAATTGCGAAAAGAAGCGGTTATTTGATTGGTCATAACAATGCCTCAGTTATTAATCAAGGAGATGCATTATTTCATTTAGGATATGAGTTCGAAACACTTGATTAAGATATTACTGTTATTGATTTTAACTCCATTTATCATCAATGGACAAAAACTTCATTTTCTCTCTAAAGATTTAAACACATTTACGACATCATCCATATTCAAACATGCCAACCTATCTGTATCAGTTGTAGATATAGATGCTGATACAACTGTGGTTGACCATAGAGGTGACAAGGTGCTTACCCCTGCTTCATCACTCAAATTGATAACTACTTTGACTGCACTCAAGAAGCTGGGACCTAAGTTCCAATTTACAACCAAAATTGGTTACACAGGTAGGATAACCGATGAAGGCATACTTGAAGGTGATCTGGTTGTAGTCGGCGGTGGAGATCCCACATTAGGATCAGGTAAAATAGATGGCAATCCCGACTTGGATGAGGTTACCGCACAGATAGTCAATAGTATAATATCTAGTGATATCACATGCATATCAGGAAAAATCCTTATAGATGAATCTATATTTGACTCTTATCCTATCGCACCATCATGGCAATGGAACGACCTAGGTAATTATTACGCTTCAGGTGCTTGGGGGTTAAATGTCAACGAAAATCAATATTATATATACTTTAAAGACAGAGGTCAGATTGGTACTCGGCCTACTCTTCAAAGCACATACCCACATATTCCAAATCTGGATCTGTCCAATGAAATAATAGTAGATAGCTCCCACACTGGTGATCAAGCCTATGTATTTGGTGGGCCATATAACTATCAAAAAAGAATCGTGGGAACTATACCACAAGGTCAAAGCACCTTCAGCATTAAAGGAAGTATCCCTGACCCTCCAACCTTTTATGCAAGCTACCTCCAAAAAGCACTTACAAAAGCCAACATACAATCAGAGGGTATAAATGTGAGATTTAGAAAAGACAAAAAGCTTAAGGTCAACGCTTTGGACACAATTGTGAGCCCTGATCTCTCATCTATAATTTCTGTAGCCAACAGAGAAAGTAACAACCTATATACAGAAGCAATGCTCAAAATGATGGGAAAACAATACAATGGTCAAGGTTCTGGGCAAAATGGGTTAGCCTCTATACTCAAACTGATGCGTGATTATGGTTTAGATACCAAATCCGTGCAGCTTAATGATGGTAGTGGTTTGTCTGCTCGGAATCTAATATCTACAGCTTCTATAGCTTACTTTCTGTCTAATATAGCTCAAGACATAGGTCAGGAAAACTGTATAAATCATATTCCTCGAGGAGGATATCAAGGCACTGTAAGAGGTATGTTTTCTGGATCAAACGCCAAAGGGAAGATTTGGATCAAGAGTGGGAGTATGCAGGGTGTTCAAAGTTTTTCTGGGTATATCCAATCCAAGTCTGGTAATTGGCTTAGCTTTTCAATAATAGCCAATGGCTTCTCGGCAAAAAACAGTACTGTTAGAAGAAAGATGGAGAATTTTCTAACTCAAATCTATAAGAAGACCTAACAACAAACTTGATTAATTATTTTTGTTGTAGATGACCTATGAAAGAATTATAATTTTAGTAACACTATTCGCTGGATGCTTAATGTTCAGTTCTTGTACCGACAGTACTTCTAAGCAACCTCAACTTAAGCCAAAATCACCTTCACTCGAACATAATGATGAATCTAGTACTCCTCAGCCAAAGGAGGATACAGAAGCAGATGTTAGAAAATCATGGCAAAAACCAGAATTAGTCATTACCGCTCTAGGAAACATTGAGGATAAGACTATCGCTGATCTAGGAGCTGGCATTGGGTACTTTTCATTCAGGCTCCTTTCCCTTTGTCAGAAAGTCATTGCTATTGATATTGATGCTGAAGCTATTGAGGTATTGGAAGGCTTTAAAAGTACAATGAGTTCAACTCAGCAACAGAAGTTGGATATTAGACTCGCGACTCCAGATAATCCAAAATTAAATATGGATGAGGTAGATATCGTTTTTATTGTAAATACAGTTGGATTTATAGGTAATCGAAGATCATACTTGACAAATCTCACACCAACAATTAGACAGGGTGGAGAAATAGTCATTGTTGACTATAAATCAAAAAGGCTTCCATCTTATGTTGAAGCCCCTAAATTTAAGGATAGGGTCTATATGCACGTTTTGGAAGAAGACTTAGAAAAAGCCGGATTTAACAATATAACGGTAGACGATACTACCTTAGAATATCAGTATATAATTACAGCAACTAAGAAATAGTCGATTACGCCTCCGCATTTCCTTTAAGTATTAATGCTTCTCGCTCAGGTCCTGTGCTCATCATAGAGACTTTTACTTCAAGATAATTCTCTAGAAATGAAATATAATCCTTCACCTCAATCGGCATCTTGTTATAATCTCTTATATCATTGATGTCTTGATTCCAACCGACTAAGCTTCTGTATTCTGCATCTAATGGCATACTCAAATCATACGGTAGCTCTCGAGTTTGTCGACCATCTACTCTGTATTCTGTAGCCACTTGAATCTCTTTAAAGGTATTAAGGCAATCCATTTTTGTGATACAAAGATGGTTTACTCCCGTCAGCATTATTGTATATTTTAGTTGGGGCAAGTCCAACCACCCTGTTCTTCTTGGTCTTCCAGTCGTAGCCCCAAATTCAGCACCGATTTGTCTCAATTCTTCACCTAATTCATTATCTAATTCTGTGGGAAACGGGCCGCTACCTACTCTGGTACAATAAGACTTAGAAATACCATATACTTTACCAATTCGCTGAGGAGAAATTCCAAGACCAACACAAACACCTGCTGTAATTGTATTACTAGAGGTTACATATGGGTAGGTGCCATAATCGATATCTAACATTGCCCCCTGAGCACCTTCCGCAAGGATGCGTTTACCGTCCTTAAGTGCTTTGTCCAAATAGTATGCGACATCTAGAAATTTCAGGGATTTAAGTGCATCTAAAGAGTCAAACCATTTCTTCTCTTCTACTTGTAAATCAAATTCTATCTCCGGATATATTTTTGCTAGGCTAATATGTTTGTCCCTTAATTGCTCATACCTTGTCATAAAATCAGACCGCTCTAAGTCTCCTACCCTTAAACCATTTCTGCCAGTTTTGTCCATATAGGTAGGACCAATACCTCTCAAGGTAGATCCAATCTTCTTCTTGCCTTTTGATGCTTCTGAAACTTTATCTAAAAATCTATGAGTAGGTAATATAAGATGTGCTTTACGAGCGACAACTATTCGAGAAATATCTATCCCGTTATCTTGAAGTGTTGCTAACTCTCTAGCTAACACAATTGGGTCAATCACGACACCATTTCCTATAACGTTGATGACATTTTCTCTAAATACACCAGACGGGATAGTATGTAGAACATGTTTTTTCTCTCCTATTACAATGGTATGACCTGCATTAGGGCCACCTTGAAAACGACAGATGATATCATACTTATCCGCAAGATAATCTACTATCTTTCCTTTTCCCTCGTCTCCCCACTGTAGTCCAAGCAATACATCTACCTGCATGATTCCGTTTTTTTATAGAGAGATATTACAATCTCTACTTTGCTAAATAGCAAAAATAGGAATTCACCGAACACATTCACATTTATTCCCATATATAATCTACAAAAAAGTTTGAAGAAGCTATTCCTCCTCCCCCATCAGGTTTCTATCCCTTAAATCATCGAATACTTTGTTAAGATGATACATTTCATCCAATGTGTCATCATTATAGAAATGTAAAGCAGGAATCCTTCTGATATGCTTCCTTATCCTTTGGGTTAGATTCCGCTTTAAGAGATGGGTGCTTTGCCTAATTCGGTTTATGACGGCGTCCTTATCATTGACATTGTAAACGCTGAGATATATCTTGGCTTCACTTATATCGGGAGTGACCTTTACACTTGTTACCGTTACAAACGCATCTCCATATATGTACTGACCCTCATTAAGCAGCACCGTACCGAAATGGCGTTTTATCACTTCTGCCGTCTGCATTTGTCTTTTTGATGCCATCTTTATAATGTATTATGGAAGGGTTTATTAATATTCCACTTTAGAATCATGTAAATATAAAGCTACCTGCTATAGGATTAGTTCATATTTTACTGCCTAATATAAAATTGATATCACTTGTGAGCCAACTCCTAAATAAATCTATTACCTATGTCAAAGGTGTAGGACCAGTCAAAGCTGAAGCGCTGGTTGAGGAGATCGGCGTACACACCCTCAAAGATCTTCTATACTTATATCCCTTTAGATATGTAGATAAGACTGTAATTACTCCTATTAATAGTGTTGTATCAAAGAGTGAATATGTACAAATCAAAGGAGTTATCATCTCCAAAGAATTAGTCAAAGGTCAGCGGAGAAGCAGACTTCATGCTGTGATTAAGGACAGTAGTGGCATAATAGAACTCGTTTGGTTTCAAGGTGTCAAATGGGTGAATGACAACCTACTTCTCAATACCGAATATCTTGCATATGGTAAACCTAATTCATTTAAGGGCCATCTAACTATCACTCATCCAGAAATGGAGCTGTCTAACACGGCCCGTGCCTCAATGGAACCCGTGTATCATAGTACTGACAAACTCAAACGTGTAGGATTTGAGAACAAATTGAGAAGACGAATACTTAGGTCTATTACCAATGCCATAACTTCTAAGGATATAAACGAAAATCTACCATCATATCTATTAGAAAAACTTGGTCTCATCCCTAAGCTAAAGGCACTTAAATGGATACACTTCCCACCCAATCCAGAGGCGCTTAAAAAAGCTGAGGAACGCATAAAATTTGAGGAAATATTCTTTTTCCAAATGCGCATTCTTTATACCAAACAAATGCGCCGCATAAAATTCAAAGGGCTTGTATTCGAAAAAGTAGGCAAAACGTTTAATCGATACTACAAAGAAAAGATTCCTTTTGAGTTGACTAATGCTCAGAAAAGGGTCATCAAAGAAATTAGGGCTGATATAGGTTCTGGCGCACAGATGAATCGATTACTCCAAGGAGATGTAGGAAGTGGAAAAACCATGGTAGGATTATTGAGTATGCTCATTGCGCTTGACAACGATTACCAATGTGTAATGATGGCTCCTACTGAAATATTAGCACAACAACATTTTCAATCAATCACCGAGAATATAGCGGGTCTTGGTATTAAAGTAGCCTTTCTATCTGGTAGTGTAAAAGGCAAAACAAGAGCTCAGCTATTGAAATTTCTAAAGTCAGGAGATATAGATATTTTGATAGGGACCCATGCTGTGCTTGAAGATCCTGTCGAATTTAAAAATCTTGGACTTGCCATCATAGATGAACAGCATCGATTTGGTGTTATGCAACGATCTAAACTATGGAGAAAAGGAAAGACCCTTCCTCCACATATCTTAGTAATGACAGCAACACCAATTCCTAGAACACTTGCAATGACAGTATATGGTGACCTTGAGGTGTCGGTTATAGATGAGTTGCCTCCAGGCAGAAAACTAGTCAAGACATTGCATAAGACAGAAAAGCACAGAGCTCAGATAATCGCATTTCTTCATGAGCAAATTAAATTAGGTAGGCAGGCTTATATAGTCTATCCTCTTATAGATGAATCCGCAAAACTTGACCTGGCCAACTTACAGGAAGGTTATGATCGAATGTTGGAATACTTCCCTCAACCCAGATTTAAAATGTCTATTGTGCATGGGAGGATGAAACCTGCTGACAAAGACATGGAAATGCAAAGATTCTCCCAAGGCAAGACTCAGATTATGGTTGCCACTACAGTCATTGAAGTAGGTGTCAATGTGCCAAACGCAACAATAATGGTTATAGAGAATACCGAGAGATTTGGCTTATCTCAGTTACACCAACTTAGAGGTAGAGTAGGTCGAGGAGCTGAACAATCTTTTTGTATCCTGATGTCAAGTTATAAACTGAGCAAAAATGCCAAACATAGGATAAGAGTTATGACTGAAACCAATGATGGATTTAGAATAGCTGAAGAAGACTTGAAATTGCGAGGTCCGGGCGACATCTCAGGTACTAGACAAAGTGGAACAGAAGATTTTAAACTATTCAATATTATTCAAGATCAATCATATATTTCCACCGCCAGGCAAATAGCTATTCGCATTCTGGACAACGATCCTAAATTAGAAGCAAAGCCAAATTTGGCAATCAAAGAATATTTGCACAATCACCTTTTAACAAAGGCCGATTGGGGCCGAATAAGCTAGTCTTTTCAATTAA
>CAZPUF010000018.1:15768-23191 GCA_964589705.1 uncultured Saprospiraceae bacterium
TAAATTAAAAAGGGACTGTTCGTTATGAACAGTCCCTTTTTTTATTCTCTAATTCGAGATGATATAATTATCGATTAATCAATAATTGATACTTTCTCGAATAATACTTGCTCGTCAACTTGGATTCTTAATAGATAAGTTCCAACTGGGATATCATCTACTTTCACTTCAAGAACATTCTTACCTGCTGTCAGGTCAGTTATTTCAAGAGGTTGAATCAATTGTCCAATAACATCGTAGATTCCTCCTTCTACTTGAGAAGGTCTTTCTACTGATAGCTCAACATTCAACGTTTCTATAACTGGATTTGGATACACCGCAAAGTCAACTTGCTGTCTTCCTTCTGGGAATTCTGCAACAATTGAGATTGGTTGGCTGTATTCAAATGAACCATCTAGATCTACTAGCTTCAATCTATAGTAGTATGTACCATTTTCAGTTATGGTCTCATCATCGAATTCGTAGTGAGTAGTTACTGAACTGTTTCCAGCTGCTTTAAGTGCACCTAATTCTACAAAATCAAATCTTAGATCATCTGCTCTCTCGACTGAGATAAAGTCTGAATTGACTTCTGTAGCCGTAGCCCAGAATAATTCACTCATAGCTCTATCTTCATTCCAGTATCCATCAAAACTAAGTAGTTGAATGTCTAGTACTTTTCTGGTGGTTACACCAGCATCTACATTCTGATTATTCTCTCCTACTCCTAATGTTAGGATATTCGATCTACCTACAAGTGCATTAAGACTTGGATCAGTAAATATTCCATCTCTTACATCAGAATCTTCAGTATCATCACCTCCAACATCTGGAGAAACAAAGCATAAACTATTATCTGAGTTAGGTACAGTAAACTCTACAAAGTAGTTACCTAATGGTAAATCACTGAATAAGTAGTTACCATTAACATCAGTTGTGTCACAAGCAACTAAGTCTTCAGATCCAAATTCTACTTCGTATAGACAAACTACTACACCTTCTAATCTACCATCACCAGAATCAATGATTCCTTCAGTAGCAATATTTGTAGTATCATCTAAGAATACTGTATTACCAATTCTTCCACCTCTGTAGAAACCTGCATCAATTGTCTTGTTTCTTTCTCCAGAAATGACTGTTATGGCATCAGTTGTATTCATACCGAATGCACCTGACACTTTACTATCTATACCATTATTAAAGATCTGTTGAGTAGGTATGAAGTTTGTAAGTGCTGTAGACTCAAACTGTACATAGTAATCACCAGCAGGTAATCCAGTGAAACAGTACTCACCTACTGCATTAGTAATTGTTGATCTCACAAATTCTCCTGTAGTCGCATTGAATAGGTTAACAGTAACATTTGGTATACCTGATTCTGAAGGATCTTGTCTACCATCACCGTCAGCATCATTCCAAACTCTATCACCAATCTCTGCGCAAGTATTTCCACCTGTGAATACCATTGCTGTACAAACAACTTGACATCCTTTGTTATCTGTGACTGTCACAGTATACATTCCCGGAGCAAGATCATCTATTGTAGGCGTTGTTGCACCAGTACTCCATTCGTAACTGAATACTCCAGTTCCTCCCGAAGGCACTGCTGTAACCATTCCGTTATTAGCACCACACTCAGCATCTGTAACGACTACTTGACAAGATGGGCCTCCTATAGAGTTAACCATTGTAGCACAAACTGACATACATCCCGCAGCATCTGTTACAGTTACTACATATGGGCCAGCTGGCAGATTGTCAATTGATTGCGTCGTCTCACCATTACTCCATTCGTACATGAATGGTGGCGTTCCTCCAGTTACAACTGCATCAGCACTTCCTGTTGCTTCTCCACATGCCGCATCTTGTACTGTAATACTACATACAGGTGCATTACCTGTAGAGCCAACAATCGCTTGACAAGTCGTCGAACATGCGACAGCGTCTGTCACAGTAACTATATACGTACCTGATACTAATCCGAAAGCAGTTGCACTAGTTGCGCCATTGCTCCAAACAAAACTATAAGGTGGTGTTCCTCCATTTGGAACAACTGTAGCCGAACCGTCAGGAACAGAACATCCTGCAGGCGTACTAGTCGTTGTACAAGTTGGTGATGAAGAATCCTCAACTTCTATGAAACATGAAGTTGAACAACCATCACTATCTGTTACAACAACACTGTAAATTCCAGCTGGCAAACCAACATTTTCAGGAACCGTAGCTCCATTATTCCATAGGTAGGTATAACCTCCTGACCCTCCAGTTGCTATTACAGTTGCCGTACCATTGCTCTCACCACATCTAGTAGCTGTGCTCACTATATCACAGACAACAGCATTGCCTGCACCTACAGTCGCTTCACAAACAACTGCACATCCATTACTATCAGTAACTGTTACTGTATAATCACCTGGCGCAAGGCCTGAAGCTATAGTCGTTGTTGCACCATTGCTCCATAGATATGTGTAACCGCCTGATCCTCCAGTTGCGCTAACTGTTGCACTACCCATAGTGTCACAGTTTGCATCCGAAGATGTAGTAGAACACATTGGTGTATCTGTACCTTCTACTATGCCATCGCATATTGTTGTACATCCATTACTGTCTGTCACTGTTACTGAGATAGCACCAGCTGGTAATCCAGCTGTATTAATTCCAGTATCACCATTACTCCATGCATATGTGTAGATTCCAGTACCTCCTGTTGTTGACACACTTGCAGCTCCCATGTTTCCACAAGAAGTTGGCGTCGTGTTAATTGTACAAGTCAACCCACCAGTTACTGTAAGATCTAAAATTGCATTAAAGAAACATGATGTAACTGGGTCTTCCATTTCAACCGTATCTCTAGCTGACTGAGTATATGTCATCATATTGACTGGCCAGAAGAATTCTTGACCTTCACAAATTGACTCCACAAATATCTCATCAGCCCTTGCAGGTGCAATCGTCAGAATTAATCTGTCTACACCTCCACAAAGACCTGGTAAAGGAGATTCAAATACACCTGCCGTAGTATAAGTGATTTGTGTGACTGACCAGAAGTATGATCCTCCAGGACAAATCTCTCTCTCTATCTCATTATCCTCACCTTGAGGGGTTACTTGAAGATCAAGTATGTTCATCACATCACAGCCATTAGCATCTTCAGCGACAAATGTTCTTACACCAGATGTAGTATATATCATTCCATCTATCCATAGGAATTGTTCTCCTTGACAGATTTCCACTTCTTCCATAATTGGAGGATTAGAATTTCTCTCCATTAGGTTAAGAACTCTATCTGCTGCACATCCAGCACCTGGTACTCGTATAATTTGATTACCTGTATAGGTCATATTATCTACTGACCATACAAATGGTTCTCCGAAACATACTGTTACGTTATCAACCAAGTCTGGATCTTTAGGTAATGCGTTCAGTATAAGAGTCGCATTAATGATACAGCCATTGGCGTCAGTTATCATTTCTTCGATTACTTGTGGTGCAGATGTATAGGTTATGCCATTCACAGGCCATGTAAATGACTCACCTGGACAAATAGACGCTTGATCCATAATATCTGGTTGTAGATTACATGGAGCAACTACAAACGAACAATTCTGCTCTATGAAGTTACCGCACACATCGTTTCCAGAGTATCTGACCTCTATTGATCCTCCATCACATCCAACATTAACTGATAATACTGAACCTACTAGAGATCCTGAATTATTACAAGCTCCACTGAATACTAGTGCTGGCGGTATCCATGTAGGTGCCTCTTCACAAGTGATATCTGTCAATTGTAATGGACAAGTCGTTGCTACAGGACCGCTGCCTGTTACTGCAACTGTACATGTTGCTCCAATTGCATTACCACATTGATCTGTACCATTATACGTTACAATCAATGAACCTCCTGAGCAATTAAAGTTGCTGCTAGTTACTGATCCTGATATAGAACCACTATTACTACAAGCCCCATTAAAGGTTGCTGCAGGTGGTAAGTAACTATCTACATTCTCACAGCTAATTGCTGGCAAGTTTGGACATGTTACAACAGCAGGACCGCTGCCTGATATTGCTACTGTGCAAACAGAACTAATTGCATTTCCACATAAGTCAGATCCTGAATATGTGATTGAAATTGATCCGCCACTACAGTCAGCATTGACTGATGTTACTGTTCCAGCCACTGTACCAAAGTTGTTGCATCCTCCTGAGAATGATGCTGAAGGAACAGGGAACGTATTAGCTTGATCACAAGATACTGGAGGAATCACAGGACATGCTATTGTCGCAGGACCTGCACCAGTAACTGTTACTGTACAAGTTGTTCCAACAAGATTTCCACACTGATCAGTACCAGAGTATGTCAATGTGATGAATCCGCCTGAACAATCAAAGTTGTTACCTGTAACTGTACCTCCTATGCTTCCATTGTTATTACATGCTCCTGTGTAAGATGCAGCCGGTACTGTAAAGTTAGGAACAGCATCACATGATATTGCGCCTACAGTTGGGCATGTCACCACTGCTGGTGCTCCTCCAGTTACCGTAGCTGTACAAGTTGTACTGATTGCATTACCACAATTATCAGTTCCAGAATATGTAACCATTAGTATACCTCCATTACAATCGATATTATTATTAGAGACACTACCACTTACAGATCCAGAATTATTACATGCACCTGAGAATGAAGCAGGTGGTACTATGTATGATGCTATCTGATCACATGCTACTGAAGGCAATGTAGGACAAGTAATTACAGCCGGTCCTGTACCAGTTACGCTTACAGTACATGTTGTACCAATTGTATTACCACACTGGTCGTTACCTGAATATGTAATTACCAGACTACCTCCATTACAATCTACATTTTGTGATGAGACTATTCCTGAGATAGAACCATTGTTATTACAACCTCCAGTGTATGTTGCAGCTGGTACTTGGAAAGTACCTATCTGATCACATGCTACACTTGGGAATGCTGGGCATGTAACTGTTGCCGCACCTCCACCTGTTACTATTACATTACATGTTGTTCCAATTGAATTACCACACTGGTCAAATCCAGCATAAGTAATTGTCAGTGAACCACCGTTACAATCGAAGTTTGAATTCGATACTGATCCACTTACTGTTCCATTATTATTACAAGCCCCAGTATAAGATGCAGCTGGTGGTGTAAATCCATTCGCTTGATCACAACTTACTGATGCTAATGTAGGACAACTCACTACTGCTGGTGCTCCACTTGTCACTGTTGCAGTACATGTAGTGCTAATTGCATTACCACATGCATCTGTTCCAGAGTATGTTACTACTAATGAACCGCCATTACAATCAAAGTTATTTGAGGATATAGATCCAGCAACTGTTCCTGTATTATTACAAGCTCCTGTGAAAGTAGCTGCTGGTACTTGGTATCCTGCAATCTGATCACATGCTACACTTGGAAGTGAAGGACATGAAATTGTAGCAGGTCCTGTTCCAGTAACCGTAACTGCACAGTCTCGTGAAAGTGTGTTACCACAATTATCTAAGGCAGTGTATGTAATTGTGATACTTCCACCATTACAATCTACATTCTGCGAAGTAATCATTCCAGAAGCAACCCCATTATTATTACATCCTCCTGTAAAGTTTGCAGTTGGAATTTGTATGCCTCCTATTTGATCACATGCTACAGTTGGAAGTGAAGGACATGTAATAGTTGCTGGCTCAGAACCAGTTACGATAACTGAGCAAGTAGTTCCTATTGTATTATTACATTGATCAGTACCATTATAAGTTACTGTCAATGTTCCTCCTCCACAATCAAAATCCATAGATGTAACTGTTCCTCCTATTGAACCATTGTTATTACAAGGTCCAGTATAAGTTGCTAATGGTGCAACAAAATTTGCAGCAGATACACAACTTACTGGAGTTATAGTAGGACAAGTTACAACCGCAGGGCCGCCACTTGTTACTGTTGCATTACACGTAGTAGATATTGGATTACCACACTGATCTGTTCCAGAGTAAGTCACAACAAGTAATCCACCATTACAATCGAAATTGTTAGATGAGATACTTCCAGTCAATGTTCCTGTATTATTACAAGCACCATTGAATGTTGCTGATGGTATCTGGTAGTTTGCAATCTGATCGCATGCTACACTTGGAAGAACTGGACAAGTTATTACTGCAGGACCAGACCCTGTAACAGCTACAGTACATGTAGTACTGATCGCGTTACCACACTGATCTGAACCAGAATAAGTCACTATCAAGCTTCCACCATTACAATCTACAGTTGTTGTTGTCACTGAACCTGATACCGTACCATTATTATTACAGCCTCCACTAAATGAAGCTGCTGGGACTTGATATCCAGCTACTTGATCACACGATACTGAAGGTAGGTTAGGACAAGTAATAATTGCCGGTCCTGTACCAGTTACACTTACTGTACATGTTGTTCCTATTTGGTTACCACATTGGTCACTTCCAGAATAGGTTACAGTCAACGTACCACCACTGCAATCAAAGTTACTTCCAGTAACCGATCCACTAATTGAACCATTGTTATTACAAGCTCCAGAATATGAAGCAGCAGGAACAACATAACCAGTTGTTTGCTCACAGCTTACTGATGGTAAGTTAGGGCAAGTTACTGTTGCTGCCGGTCCTGATGTAACGACAACATTACATGTAGTACTTATTGCATTCCCACACTGATCTGAACCAGAATAAGTTACTGTCAATGTTCCACCACCACAATCAAAATTGCTTGCGGTTACAGCTCCGTTTACTGTTCCAGTATTATTACATGCTCCATTGAAGGTAGCAGCTGGCGCCTGATAGTTTGCTGCTTGATCGCAAGACACTGAAGGTAATGTAGGGCAAGTTATACTTGCTGGCCCTGTTCCTGTTACTTGAACATTACAAGTAGTGCTTATTGGATTTCCACAATTATCAATTCCAGAGTAAGTAACGATTAAGTTACCACCATTACATGTAACATTCGTAGAAGTAACTGTACCACTCAATGTTCCTGTATTATTACAAGCTCCTGTGAAGCTAGCCATTGGTGCTTGGTAATTAGCAGCTTGATCACATGCTACAGATGGTAAATTAGGACATGTTAATTGTGCTGGCCCTGTTCCAGAGACAGTTAATGTACATGTTGTTCCTATCGTGTTACCACATTGGTCTGCACCAGAGTAAGTTACTGTTGCTGAACCTCCACTGCAATCAAAATTAGATGCAGTTATAGATCCAGATATTGAACCATTGTTATTGCATGCTCCAGAGTATGATGCTGCCGGCACTTGGAAATTAGCCACTTGCTCACAACTTATAGTTGGTAAACTTGGGCAAGTTGCCACTGCTGGTGCGCCACTTGTCACTGTTGCAGTACATGTTGTACTTATTGGATTACCACATGCATCTTGACCTGCATATGTTA
>CAZPUF010000019.1:0-23155 GCA_964589705.1 uncultured Saprospiraceae bacterium
AGTCAGTACCATCTATTCTCTGATTATTATTGACATCTGCAGCAATGTATTGATATGGTGACTCCAATTTTTCTAGTCCTAGGATATGTCTTTGAATTAGAATTAAGTCCAGTGTGTTAACGCCATTACCATCATCTTCATCTTTGGATGGTGTAACAATATAATCTTCTCCCATAGGCATCTCTTGGAATGCATATGCCCCTTCAGTATCTGTATATGTGCTAGGCATTGTTTGTGTAAGGCTTACCTCTACGTCTTCAATACTCTCATAAGTTTCTGTATAAATTTCTCCTACTACAGAAATCATATTTATTGGCGTACATGTATTATCGGGCACAATAGTTATCTGCGCTATACAGAAGTCTGCTACTCCTGTGACTGCATCAGTAACCCACAAGTCTATAGACAGGTCCCCTTGCTGAGCACAGGTGAAGGTCCTCATAACATCCGTCACATCAGCGCTAAAGCTTAATTGGATAGGATTATTACAATTGGAATAACTGCCAACATCTATCATAGCAGGTTCTAATGTGACCTCTCCATTAACTAACGGCAAAGGTATACCATTCATACAGACAGGAATAGGTGCTTTAGTGCTCTGGACTAGTAATCCTTGAGTTTCGCTAGAAGTGATACCACAAGCTGTGGTTGCATTCCACTCAATATTATAAGTACCAGCAGAGAATACACCTGCTAACACATTATCGTTACCTGATGCAAACACATTCCCTCCCAAATCTCTTACCGTATATGACCAAATAAGACCATCAGTGCAGACATTAGGTGCAGTGACTGAGACATTGACATCTGAATTAACGCAGTCTCCTGAATTAGATGAAAATATTATAGGATCAGCTCTAAGCTGAATATCTGGTGCAGTGGTACTGCTAATAGTAATCACCTGATCTTGTGGAATCTCAAATATGGCAAAAGTGCCATTGGTTTGATTACACCAATCTATGACTGACCAGTGTCTAGTGATAGTCATACATCCACCTTGTCCAGTTACAACATCATTAAAGTCAACTCCTAGCAAGGCACAATGGTCATCTACAGTAGGGAATGTCGGTACACCAAATGGCGGATCCAAATTTGCTGGCGCCAAATCTACGACTGAACATCTGCCCGAATCTACTAAGTCTAGATCCACAGGCCATACTATATCAGTAGCCTGAAATGGATCCATGTCAATTACAACAATACTCTGCTGACAGGTTATCCCAGAAGTGACACCATTCCTTATAATATCAAAGCTTCTGACGACCTCACCATTACCGCACTGGTCCAAATCTGATGAAACGGTTTCCTGTGCTACATACATCTGTGCACAGTTATCAGTTATTGCTGGCTCTCCAAAAGCTAAGGTCAAATTATCTAGAACAATCGTCTCTCTACAATCGACAGTAAAATCTTTAGGACAAGTTATCTGCGGTGCTGTCTCATCTTGCACTTCGACCATAACCATACAGTCGCTAAAGTTGCCGCCTAGATCAAACACTCTATACACCACCATTAATTCTAGTCCTTCATCAGCACAATCAAAATCGACATATGGGCCAAAATTCAAATTGCTAAAGTCACCTGGTACTGGCATCAGGCTGACTTGCATCATACCTATACCACACTCATCCCAGCTGCCATCATCAAAGACGGCGGCAGGCACTCTTGCCGTACCAGCATCATTGAGTGCGACGGTAGTCGTTCGTTCACATATAGCAACTGGCTCCGTCAAATCTCTGACTGTAACCATCACTTCACATGAGGAAGAATTACCACAATTATCACTGACTTCATATGTAACTGGATTATCGCCTACCTGGAGATTAACTTCACCTCCGTTAGTTTCTATAAATCCTAATTCTTGAGTTATTCTAAATCTATATCCATTGCCACATGCATCAGTTGGTGTGACAGGTGGCACTGTAACTTGTCCACCACAGTTATCATCAGTCGTGACGGTAAAGTCTGCTGGACAGTCAAATACTGGCGCGACATCATCTATAACTTCTATGAGTTGCGAACTTGGTCCTTCAACTAATTCAGTACCACAAAACCATTCTAGCACCTCCCAAGTTCTAATAACTTGTCTTCTACAGCCATCTCCTGGTATAGGTGTATCTGTAAATAATACAACACCATTGCAAGCTGACGGTACATCTCCTGGTACAAGTACTACGCCATCTGGAGTGACTATAGTCGCTCCACTCATAGGCAGAAATGGTGTGCCACTACCAGTGCCTGATCCTGTAAGGTTACAAAAGCCTACACTGGTAAATATCCCTAAAGGACTGCAAACAAAAGGTACGCCTACATTTTCCGTTACACCTGTAAACTCACCTATCCCAGGTCCATCGACTATAGAAGTAGATACCCAAGGTAGAGGAATACCGTTATCATCAAATATATATTGGTCTGTATCGCTGCACGAAATGGTAACAGAGCCACTAGGTAGTTGAATATTACCTAGATCTGGTCTTAGTAATGATATCCGTTGGACACAACTCGCAGAGTTACCATTGTCATCTGTAGCTACAAATGTTCTTGTCACGAATTGAGTAAAATCTGGGTCGCAATTGGGTGCATTCTCTCTTACTTCATCAGCCAGAAATATCCTAAAAGCTGCATCTATACACTCGCCACCACCAGTAACAGTAGGTGGAGGCAATAAATCCAATGCACCACATGATAAAGTCAAGTCTGTAGGGCAATCTATAATAGGGAGAAATTTGTATTCTATGAGAATATTGCCTTGGCAAGTGGACAAACAATTAGGATCATCACTCGAAAGATGATAGGTCAGATTCTGATCTAAGAATATCTCTGTGATTGTTGTAGAAGCTATCGCAGTTCCATTCTGATCTGTAAGTGATAGTGAATACGTTCCTCCAGGCCCAGACACAATAAGCATCTCCGGTGTAACTATAGCTTCACAGTTCTGATTGAGACTTAGATTGATTTGCGAATGGCAAATCATATCACACTGACCATAAGTGGACACAGCCAGCACACAACCTAGCATGATAGGTATTAATCTTATAAGCGCAAATCTATCTTTTATAGATGCATATAGGATAATAAGTAGACCAAGTGGTCCACTAAGGATAAATCGGTAATCGGACATTAGCAATATTTAAGTGTTATTCCACCTCATGATACTTTAACCATGTGGCAATACACTGTTTTTGGGAAGTTCACCTATCTACATTCTAAAGGTTTTGGGAACCTTTTGGTGCTAACAGAGCAAACTGAAATACAAACATATTATATTTTTTACTAATATGTTATATATTAACATATAGTCCATGAAAGTGCCACGAATCGTTCTATATATACAAAAAGCCGGATCTCGAAAATTTTGAGATCCGGCTAGCTGCTAACAAATATATTTTAATGCCTATCGCTATAAGAGACTATTAATTTTTAGTCATAGAGCATCATCTTCATTTCACTACTCTGTCCATCAGTTAAAAGTCTCACATATATAAGACCTTTAGCATTGAGGTCTTTTCTATCTATGGTCATACTATGTTCCCCTATAGAATATATACTAGAAACTTGATGTAAGCGCCTTCCACTTGTATCATAAAATTCTATTCTTACCTCCCCTTCTAATGATGTTTCGAATTCAATAGTTGCGTTACTATACCACGGATTTGGACTAATCGATAGTAAACTAGCGGTCGCAGATTGAGTGACAGGTGTGATCATTGGAATAATTTCTAAATCAGACTTATATGCCTGAGAAGGTATTTGAGCAGAACTTAATAAAAGCAATCCATCTGTATTAGATATCCCTTGTCTAGCTTGGACTATTACCTGAAATAAAACTTCATTATCCTCTATCGATTCCGGTAGATCACTACTATAAGACATTGTAATCCACCCTTCCTGCTCATGCGTCAGATTAAAGTTTGACATAGTAATTGCTCCCAACGCTTGAGGTACTATCTCCAAAATTTCCAGTTGAGAGGGTTTGAATTCGATTGTACCTTGCCAACCTAGGAGCTGATTATATGCTTTGGAAGTAACATTAACAGTTACAATATCTCCTTGCTCCAAAGCCAACTGCTCAGCGTCAAAATCAAGAATGGTTTTCTTATTTAAGTCTGTATCAGAATTTACAAATAGTGCAGTATTATCTACATCCCCAATTTTCACACCTATAAAATCAACCGAGGTATCTTGTAACAATTCTGGAATATAAAATTCTTCTGGCATTTGACCCAACCAAGGATTGGAAGGATCTTGGAACATAAAGTCGGATCTCACAAAACGCCAGCTATCATTGTCTGGAAACGCTTCATAGACTCCTAATACCATTTTGCGCAATTCTATTAAATCTATTCCATTTATTCGCTGGTCATTATTGATATCAGCTGCAATCAATTTGTAAGGAGAATCCAACCTTTCAATACCTAATACATGCCTTTGGATACGTATTAGGTCTATAGTATTGACTCCCTCAGCATGATTACGATTCTTATCAGCTTGCAAGGTATACGATCCACCAAATAGCATATTCGTGAATGCGTATTCGCCTTCTTCATTTGTTACATCTGAAAAGGCAGTTCCCTCCAATACAACATCTACTCCTTCTATAGTTTGCGCTACTTCAGTGGTCACAACTCCTTCTATTGTGATGTCCTGCATGCCTACAAAATCACACAATCCACGTGGATCTCTAACCTCTATCAATCCAGTACAAAATGCTTGTGATCCTGTCAATAAATCAGTCGCATATAGATTAATACTTTGAACCCCAATATTTGCACAATTAAATACGATATTATTATCGGCAATATTTTCAGAGAAACTTAGAAGGATATCTCCACTACAACCTGGATAGCTTCCACCATCCACATCTGCAGCCCAGACTCTAACTGAAGGCGAATCAGGAATACCATCACCGTCTTCATCAAATTCATTGATACTGACACTGATGCCACTTAGACACAAAGGTGTTGGTGCTCCATCAGGAATAATATTAACAAACTGATCATCCCTAGATGTATTACCACATCTGTCTCTCACAGACCAGAATATTCTGTACGACCCCACTGGAAACTTACCAATAATCGTTGGCGATTCTCCCACAGCTATTGTATCTCTTGAAAAGGCATCTTCAATGACGTACTCCCATACGAGAAACTCATCACAGTCGTCTGATGCACTTCTTTGGATATTCAATTGTCCAGAGTCACATTCACCGTTTTGTGTTCTTACTTCGACATCTAGTCCTGGATCCATTACTGGAGGAGTCGAACTTCTTAATCTAATAAGTTGTGGTGATGGTATGACAAAGGTCTCAATACCATTAGAAGAACCACACCAGTTTATTACAGTCCAAACTCGCTTTACAATTAGGCACTCGCTGCTATTAGGATTAAATGAAAAAGGTTGATCTTCAAATTCCACTCCTAAAAGAGCACAACTTTCGTTTGCAAATCTTGGCACTGCATTCTCTCCTAAGTCTTCTGGATTTACATCATCTAAATTGCATCTACTCACTATATTGATATCCTCTGGCCAGATAATATCATTGGCCGTGAATGGATTAGGATCCACAATATTAATCAGTTGTGTACAAGAGGCTGTAGGATTTCCATCCGCTCCAATAGTCTGAATCCTTCTACTCAATACACCAGAACCACATTGGTTAAAATCATTCTCTAATACTTCGAAGAGTGGCCTGTCACCACAATTATCTTGCACATTAGCAAAGCCAAATACTGGTCCTAAATTATCAACATCATAGGATGTATTACAGTCAATTGTCATGGAAGGTGGGCAAGTAATGATTGGTGTAGTTTTATCTTGAACGACTACATATACCTGACATTCATTTCTATTCCCACTATTGTCGATGACTCTGAAATTAAGTAACACTTCAGGCTGGAAAGCATCATCACAACAGAAGGTAGCCATGTCCGACCATTCGTCTGTACCTATGCCACATGAACTATCTAAACGTCTGACTTGGATGGAATCTATCCCACAATCATCAAAACTACCATTATCAAATATTTCTGCTGGTACTCTTGTTACACCATTAGCGTCATTTCTAAGTGATACTATCTTACCATCTTCGCAAAGTGCTACAGGATTAATCTTATCTATGATATTAACCATCACCATGCATGAGTCTCTATTATCACATCTATCTGTTGCTATATATGTAACTTGGTTTTCTCCACCTATCATAAGTTGACTACCACCATTGGCATCTACGATTTGTCCGTCTATTTCTATAGTAACTATAACATTCGGATCACATACGTCCTCTACATCTGCTTCTAATAAATTCACATCAATCTCACAGCCACTATCAAGTTCTATCAACTGATTTTCTGGGCAAGTGATTATAGGCGCGGTATCATCAATTATCTCTATCGTTTGCAGAGAACTAATGGCAATCTCTTGTCCGCAATTCCATTGAAAAAATTCCCAATTTCGGAATATCTTCCTTCTACATTCAATTTCAAACGGAATCTGTGTATCGCTAAAACTAAGCGCTGCTCCACAATAAAATCCAACACTAGGATCATCGAATTCTGTAAACGTAAATGGAGATAATGTATCACCTGTAGACTTTACTATTATCCCGCCACTTTCTGGAAATAATGGAATTCCATATCTAAGAGCGCTAGCCAACAGTCCGCCACCCATAGTTCCAGAACCTGTCCCTGATCCAGTCCCTCCTGATCCCAAAATACCAACAGTAGGGCACAGAAAAGGTGTTACCATATCAGGGGTACACAAGAAAGGGATCCCATAAAGTGAGTTGGCATCATTGATTGTATCTTGAAAGAAAAAAGGAATTGGTGCACCGTCTTCATCAAGAGTGATTCTAGGGTCACTACACGAGTATAGCGTAGGACCTGGAAAAATGATGTTATTCTCATTTATTCTTCTAAGAAATATATTCTGGGTACAATTTCCTGAGTTTCCAAATTGGTCTACAGCTCGAAAAGTTCTTATAACCTGAGATTGAATTTCTGGATCACAATCGATGGCTACATGCTGTTCGTTAATCAATGAGATAGATACAGAAGCACATAAATCAACAGGCTGATCTATCTCTAAGAAATTCAGTGCAGCACAATCAATCACAGTATCATCAGGACAAGCTATCTGAGGACCTAATTTGTATTCGACCAAAACTTCTCCCCAACAAGAATTTCCACAATCAGCTTCTGTGACCTTGAAATAGAGTGTTTGATCTATATGATCAAAAGTTAATAGTGCATAGGGTACAGGATTATTGTGAACATCAAATACTTCTGCAGTATAGCACAAAGAGTCTGCAACTGTTACACCTTTGGCACCCATACTAGGTATAAATTCCGTGGCACATCCTATCCCAAGAGAAACGTTGACCTGAGACCTACAACTGATGTGACAATGTCCATCACATTGTGCTGATAAATTTTGTGACAATGAGACAAGCATGTACACTAACACGCTTATCAATACATGAGAATACTTCATGATACGTTTACTTATTTGTTAGCAATGTCGTACCAGTCAAGAATCGTATTTGATTCAAAACATGATACTATGTTTTCGATTTTAAAGGGTTGTGGAAAATCGATTAGGAAGGATGTGTTAAGACTTAAGTCTCACATAAGATTTCTTTGAGCAATTACAATTCAGTGTTTTTTTTTAAAATGTGGCTCCGCAGCTGCAGAGCCACATTAACTATCATGTATTTACTCTTACCTTACAATTAGTTAATTAGTAGAGGATCATTTTATGTTTAGAGCTGGAAGAGCCAACGGTCATCCGTATGTATACGAATCCAGAAGTTCCCAAATCATCTCTAGTAATTTTCAATGAATGTCGACCACTTGTGTAATGGTTATTATTTGCGTACAATAGTCTGCCATTAATATCGAAGAACTCGAATCTGACCTCACTATCTTTTTCTATTATAAAGTTGACTGCTGCCTTATCTACCCATGGGTTAGGAGTTACAGACAAAATATTTGCTTTACCATTATTTGCTTCTCTAATAGTCAAAGGGTGAATTTTCATTTCTGAATCATATGATTCTACCTCAGTCACATTAGAAGTCAACGTCAGCAAGTTCTCATTAGCTGAGATGTTGTCCTTAGCTAATATTTCTATTGTAAATAATTCTGGGTTGCCATCTTGTCGATCATTGACAACATGACTCATCGTCATCCATCCTTCCTCTTGCCTATCAAGGTAAAATTGTTCGCTGCTGTCTTCACCACTATGAGAAACTACAGATAGTATTTCAAATCTGTCAGTATCGAATTCAAGTGTACCCTGCAGCCCTATAATGTCATTTAGCGAACTAACAACGATCTCTCCAATCTCACCCGTAAGCATCGGTTGATTCTCTAGAGTAATGGACACCTGAGATGAACCACTATTATTTCTTGCATTTAGAGCTGTGTTATCCAAATCACCAATCTTGACCCCAATGAAATCAAGAATCATATTCTCACTCAGGTTTGGAATCATATACGCTTCATCGAATTGGGTCAACCATGGATTAGTAGCATCAGGGAACACATACTCTTGAGACACAAATCTCCAACTTGTATTTTGAGGGAATTCAGTATAGAGCCCCAATATGAATTTTCTGAGCTCTACCAGATCTACACCATCTACTTTTCCACTGTCGTTAATATCTGCTGCTATTAATTTATAAGGACTATCAAGTCGCTCTATTCCAAGTATGTGTCTTTGTAATCTTATTAGGTCAATTGTATTTACCCCTTCTGCATGATTATTATCCATTTCTGGTCTCACTACATAACTACCGCCTAATGGCATATCCTCAAAGGCATACAATCCTAGATCATCGGTTACATCAGTTCTAGCTGCACCATCTAACTCTACTTCTACACCAACTATCTCGATAGCTTCTTCTGTAGATACTTGACCACCCACAGCGACCCTTAATGCATCAGGACAAGAACCTGCATCTTGAATATCTACAAAAGCCAAGCAAAAATCCTGAGCCCCTGTTATGACATCTGTTACCCATAACTGAATAGTCTGTCTACCTATATCACTGCAATCATAGATTACAAAACGATCAGTTGTATCTGCAGAAAAACTAAATGCTATTTCATTGTTACAACCAGGATAACTTCCTGCATTAAAATCTTCAGCCCAAATCTCTACTTGCTCCGTATCTATTTGTCCGTCACCATTAGAGTCATGTCCAACCAGACTCACACTCAGACCATTATGGCAGATAGGTGTAGGCGCTTTTGTACTAATTATCTGTAATTGCTGAAGGTCAGTATCACTATTTCCACAAAGATCAGATACAACCCACTCTATCGTATATGTGCCTACTGGGAATCGGCCAGTGACTCTATTGGTATCACCAGTAGCTACGACCATTCCATTAGCATTATTTCTGACCACATAATTATATGCCAAAATAGTGGAACAGTCATCTGTTGCATTGCGCTCTACTAATATCTGTCCGCTCTCACAATTACCACCTTGCGTCTCTATTAGAATATCAGAGCTTGCATTAAGCACCGGAGGTGTATTATTGAAAACTTTGATAATCTGTGGACGTCCAAATTCAAAGCTTGAGATCGATCCACCTACACTGTTACACCAATCGATAACTCTCCAAGTCCTTCTTATAACAGCACATTCTCCAGATAATGGATCAGCAGAAAATACCTCATCCGTAAAATCAAACCCCAACATAGCACACTGCCCTTCTCCAATAGTGTATCTAGGATAAGCATTTTCAAACGGCAAAAAGTCTGGATGCAAATCTTGAGCAGTACAGCGATCTGACACCTCAAAATCTAAAGGCAACTCTACATCAGTCAAAACAAAAGGTGCATTATTAGTAATAGTGATCGTCTGCTTACAAGTACGTAAGATATTGTCATTAACATCTCTAAGGGAGAATGTTCTTTCTATACTTCCAACGCCACATTGACTAACGTTATCATCAACATTGACTACAGGCAGCTGAGTAGCAGCACAGTTGCCCGCCACTGAAGCATCTCCAAAGGAAGCGCTTAAATTTGCTAAGCTATAAGGTACTGTACAATCTATTACAACATCTGCTGGACAAGTGAGGTCAGGAATTGTCTTATCTTGAACTTCCACACTTACCCAACACTGACTGAAATTACCTTCCTTGTCCGTCACTCTCAACATGACATCAACAAATTGGTTAGCATCTACACAGCAGAAGTCTACATAATTATTAAATCGGCTAAGGTCGATTGTAAATCCAGAATTACCTGTATAATAACCTGGTCCCACTTCTACAAGAATCTCCGAATCAGAAAGGATGATTACATCAATATTGTCTTCATCTGCTGATGCCGTAGTAATACCATGAGGTTGAGTAAAATCAAAGTAGTAACGATCAAAGGTGCCTGGCTCTATCGTTCTAATAAATCCTGGATATGGAGGATTATCTGGATCAACAACTGACACAAATGAAATATCATTATCACTGACATCTATATTATACAGTCCTCGGTATTGTTCAAATTCTATTCCTGGCACAACTATGCCATTCAATACAAAAGTATTGGGTGTTACTCCTAGCCAATCTTCTATAGGAATTTCTACAGAACCTGTTCCGCCATTGCTTGATGAAGCAGATGATTGATATGTGTTTCTAATATTTACTTCTGATCCAAAGCTGATGCTTGATTCGCACGGATTATCAGGTCTGAATACTTCTAATCTATCTATACCACAATCATCAAAACTACCATTATCAAAAACTTCGGCTGGTGCCCTCGTTGTATTACTGGTTGTCAAAGCGATCACCTTATCTCGTTCGCATATTGCCACGGGTTGATTAAGGTCTTTTACTGTGAAAGTAGTTTGGCAAGTAGCCATGTTTCCACAGCCATCATTTGCTGTGTAGCTAATAATATTTAATCCTCTATTGAGATCAACAATTCCACCATCTGTATTTATAGCTCCTCCTGGAAAATTGATACGTACTGAAATATCGTTGCCGCATTCGTCCGTAGGATTAGAAGGAGGCAGCAGGACTTGAGCTCCACAATTACTTGACGTGGATACTATCTGATCAGGAGGGCAAGTAATCATAGGAGCTATATCATCTATGATTTCTATTACTTGAGATCCTGTTCTTTGGATTTCTGTATTACACCACCATTCGAACACTTCGAAAGTTCTGAGTATTTTTCTACTACATCCATCACTTGGGAATTCAATATCATTGAATATCACTGCAGCATTACACAATGAATTAATAGATGATTGCGGAATAAATTCAGTATCAAATGGCATGTCAGGGTCTCCAGTCTCTATAATTATCAAAGCCCCTCCTTGAGGAACTAAAGGAATTCCTGAGCCTGATCCAGTTAAAGGACAGCTTAGGCCTGAAGGAAAATCCGGTAAGCATAATACTGGCACCCCTACACCTGTACCTGACCCAGTTAATGGCTGTGTAAAAAATGGAAATGGCACTCCATCATCATTGAATGTCAGCAGTGTATCACTGCAAGAAATAGTAGCTGGACCTGGAAAAATAATATCATCTAAAGGGAGTCTTTGCAATAAAACTCTATGAGAACACGTATCTGTATTTCCAAATTCGTCAATGGCCTGATATGTCCTGACTACAGCACCGTTATAGATATCACTACAAGGCATTGGCGTAGATTGTTCGCTGATCAATTGGACATTGAATGCAGCACAAGCTCCAGTTGCAGGAGGCACCTCTAGAAAATCAACTGCGTTACAAAATACTGTCAGGTCTGGCGGACAAGTAATCTGCGGTGGCAATTTATATTCAACAGTTAATTCACCCCAACATGCGTTTCCACATTCTTCTTCAGTTACTCGATACGTTAATGTCTCATCTAAAAAATTAAAATCGACAATATTGTTTGGCACTAAATTATTATGCTCATCAAAAACTTCCACCGTATAACACGGATCACCTGCTGTGACACCAATACCCCCCATTTGTGGCGTAATCTCTGTCATACAGGTTTCGTCTAGAGATAAATTAAGTTGGCCTACACATTGGATATCGCAATCTGTGGAACATTGCGAAAACGCTACGTCAGGTATACATAGCAGTATGTAGGTACATATAGCGTATGCTATAATCATAGAATACTTCATGATAGTTATATTCGTTAGCAATTAAATATCACCTGCACCACAGACTTCAAACCGTAGTACAGATATCCTCATAATGAGGTATCATTTTATTCAATAAAAAAATCAAACTTGTAATAGTCACTTAGGTGGGAGGTTAGCCTGAATATAGGCTGATAGAGATGACCTTATTAATTTTTGAATACGTAGCACACGTAAGCAAAATGGTCAATTTTGTGTTTTCGTTAACTCCTAAATAAATGAACTATTTAGGCTCTATAAGGTAGGTTGTTTGTGGCTTAGCACTAAACCACAGCGCAATTATAAAAACATATTAAAGAAAATCAAAATATATAATAATATATTTTTGAAATAATTATACAACATGACATATCATAGTAAATGGTTATTCCAACTATTCAAAGAGGCGGCCTAGCTTGGCTTGTTCAAAATACATGCCTTCCATAGCCATTAATTGTGAGTGTGTACCTTTCTCGAAGACCTTGCCTTCTTTAATAACATAAATACAATCTGCATCTAAAATCGTACTCAATCTATGTGCTATAATGATACTTGTTCGATTTTGCATAAGTATATCCAATGCCTCTTGCACCTTTTTTTCTGATTGTGCATCTAAGGCAGAAGTTGCTTCATCTAATAATAAGATTTCTGGATTACTGAGAATGGCTCTGGCTATTGCCAATCTTTGCCGTTGACCTCCTGATAACTTAATACCCCTCTCTCCTATCATGGTATCCATGCCTTGTGGGAACTCTTGTATAAACTCTAGACAATTAGCTTTACGAGCGGCTTCGATTACTTCTTCATCTGAAGCACTTGTCTTTCCATACTTAATATTGTCTCTAATACTATCAGCAAATAATACCACCTCTTGTGGCACTAAGGAAATCCGTTTTCTATATGACCTTAACTCTTCGTCATAAATAGAACTGCCATCCAGCGTTATCTTTCCCTGTTGGATATCGTACATTCTGAGGATCAGTTGTACAATGGTTGATTTTCCTACGCCACTTGGACCAACCAAGGCTATGGTCTGATTTTTTCCGACTTCCATATTGAAGCCATCAAGTATCATAGATTCGGGTCTGGATGGATAGGCAAAGTGTACGTCTTCAAATATAATACTGCCGTCCTTAGCAGAGCTTGCAGATAAAGCATCATACTGAGAAATAATAACCTCAGGCTCCAGCCCTAAGATTTCTTTAATCCTTTCAGTTGCCCCGACTGCTCCAAAAAGTTCGGTAGTAAAATTTCCCAGTCCTGCAATAGCGCCACCTATGATGCCCGTAAATGTAGAGAAGGCAACTAAATCCCCAGCCGTCATAGCTCCACTCTGTACCATTCTGGCACCCATGAAGATGATGAAACACATTGCACCAAAGAAAATTGTCATTATAAAAAGTGAAAACCAAGCTCTGGATCTGGCATATTTCATAGCGACAACGACCACATTTGATATGGACTTATCATATTTAGCCATTTCAAAGTCCTCATTGGCAAAAGACTTTACGACTTGTATCCCTTGGACTGATTCGCCAAGAATCTTATTGGATTCCGCAAGTAACTTCTGGCGTTCTCTGGATAGTTTTTTAATAATTCTGGCGAAAAATAAGGCTGTGACAACCACTATTGGTATTGTCAGTAGCATAATCAACGACAGCTTCGGCGCTTTGAAGATCAAAAACCCAATGCCTACGATCAGCGTGATTACCTGACGGAAAAACTCAATAAGGGTGATGGAAAAGACACTATAGAGCTTTCCGACATCTGCACTAACACGAGAGATCAACTCTCCACTGTTGTTTTCTTCGAAGAAGGTAATGGGTAATGTTATCAATTTGCTATGCACTTCGTTCCGCACATCTGCAATCCCATTTTCACTTACTTGAGCTGTAAATACAACCCTTAGATATGATATGACTCCTTGTATCAATAAAATGACTATTAAAATCTGGCCTATAGATTTCATTGATAAATTCAGATCAGATTGTCCTTGGGCGGCATCTATCATCTGTCCAATGATATAGAAGATCGCGTAGAAGGAAAAAGTGGAAATAAATACAAGCAATAAAGAGGCAAAGAAATACCACTTGTAAGGACGGATATATTCAAAAGTCTTGAGGGCTTTAAAAAAACTCTCCTTGGTGAGTTTGACACGAGGTCTTTCTTCAGTAGGATCTTGATCTGAATATGTGTTGCGTCGTCTAGCCATTTATAACCTGGAATGAAAGGGAGGCAAAGCTATCTGTTTAAAGTCAGCAAATTGAAAAATGATAGAAAGAATTAGTCTTATTTCTGACTACTTTAATCGATAAGATCCAGATTTAGCCCGAGTGTTGGGAATTGGGACCAGCTAATTATTGTTGGAATTATTGAATTATTAGATATAAAGTTCTGTGAAAATAGCTTAATCAATTAGCTCAGAGAATAATATACTAGCAAACGAAAAATCAAGGTCATGAGAAGAATGAATAATCCATACACAAGAGGTAATCGCCCACGGAAATTTTTTAGCCCAACATGGAAGGTGAGTAAAGATGATATTAGAAAGAAGGACAACAGAAAATTTGACCCAAACTGGAATAAGAAATCAAAGCCTAAAAGAGCTTAGCCCAAGCAGACATAAATAAGGAGATTCCCTTTAGCTGAGAATCTCCTTTCTTTTTAACTATAAAGATATCTGTATATACTTCTTGACCACTTTGAGACAATTACATACTCTAATCAAACTAGCCTAGTGGATAGAAAAACTGTTCTGACACAATCTTACCATCCGCGACTCTGAATACACACAATTCTTCATCTACTTTACGTGGATGTCCTTTCATCGTAATATCCATTTTCATAGAAGCAGTAAAGTGATCTCCTGCAACAATAGGTCCTTCGATTTCAACACCATGGAATTCTTCGACCATTTGATTCCAATGCTGGGATTTCATAGTAATGGCTTCCATACCTTCTACCCGCTCTGGAAAGCCTTCGGCTCCTTTCATCTCTAAGCTGACGCAATTGGCTGCATATAGCTCAGATTGAGCCTTATCCCATTGCCCTGTTCGGCAGTATTCTGCCCATTTGTTTGCTACCTCATTCGTTGTCATAATTGTAAATTTTATTTGTGAGTAAATTACAAATTTCATTTGGTCAGTTGATTCCTATCCTTGATTGTTTCAATAGATAATGTGTTAAAGGTCTATCTTTGCAGATGAATATCTATGGCTTATAAAATCGTTTCAAAATACAGCCCAACTGGAGACCAGCCTCAAGCTATAAAACAACTGGTAGAGGGTATAAATAGGCAAGAACCCTCACAAGTTCTCCTTGGTGTCACCGGTTCTGGTAAGACATTTACTGTGGCTAATGTGATAGAACAAGTCAAAAAACCCACACTTGTTCTTACCCACAATAAGACCTTAACAGCCCAACTATATGGTGAACTACAGGATTTCTTTCCTGATAACGCCGTAGAGTACTTTGTATCATATTATGACTACTATCAGCCAGAAGCTTATATCTCTGTATCAGACACCTATATAGAGAAAGATCTTCAAATCAATGAAGAGATAGACAAACTAAGACTAAGAGCCACTTCTAACCTGCTTTCAGGAAGACGAGATATCATCATAGTCGCATCCGTCTCATGTATCTTTGGAATGGGAAATCCAGAGGATTACGCCTCTGGAATTATTAGGCTGCAGCAAGGTCAGAAGATGGCCAGAAACCAGTTTTTGTACAAGTTAGTGGAGATTCTCTACAACAGGACCGAGAGAGAATTTACTAGGAGTACATTTCGAGTAAGAGGTGATACCGTGGATATCAATTTGCCTTACGTAGATTATGGATATAGAATTACCTTCTTTGGTGATGAAATCGAAACTATAGAATCACTAGAGGTCGAAACAGGGAAGCGAATTGGCAAACTAGAACATGCTGCCATTTTTCCAGCTAATCTGTATGTTGCCCCTAAGGATAGATTCAATGAGATTATAAGAGATATAGAAGATGAGCTTTTTGACCATGAAAAGTTTTTTGAGAGAGAAGGTCGATTTATAGAAGCCAAGAGAATTCGAGAAAGGGTCACTTTCGATCTAGAGATGATGAGAGAACTGGGCTATTGTAATGGTATCGAGAATTATTCTCGATTCTTTGACGGTAGAGTACCTGGTACTAGGCCTTTTTGCTTATTAGATTATTTTCCTGATGATTTTCTATTGGTTATAGACGAGAGCCATGTGACCATACCTCAAGTTAGAGGCATGTGGGGAGGAGACAGAGCCAGAAAGCTCAACCTGGTCAATTTTGGTTTCCGATTGCCATCAGCCTTGGATAATAGACCACTCAATTTTCCAGAATTTGAAAATCTGACCAATCAGGTTATCTATGTCAGTGCCACACCTGGAGATTACGAATTAGAACAAACTGAAGGATTAATAGTAGAGCAGATAGTCAGGCCCACTGGACTCCTTGACCCACCTATAGAAGTCAGACCAAGTATCAATCAGATAGACGATTTGCTTGACGAGATAGACCTGCGCATCAAAGCTGAAGAACGGGTGCTTGTCACAACGCTAACTAAGAGAATGGCAGAAGAGTTGACAAAATATCTCGTCAAACTAGACATCAAGGTCAGATATATCCATTCTGAAGTGGACACTTTGGACAGGGTGGAGATCATTAGAGATTTGAGACTGGGCATTTTTGATGTGCTTGTAGGTGTTAACTTGCTCAGGGAGGGCCTAGACTTACCTGAAGTATCCTTGGTTGCGATTATAGATGCAGATAAGGAAGGATTTCTTAGAAATAACCGTTCGCTGACACAAACTGCGGGTCGAGCTGCAAGAAACGCCAATGGAAGAGTCATATTCTATGCTGATAAGATTACAGGCAGCATGCAGCACACCATAGATGAGACCAATCGTCGTCGTCGAATCCAAATAGCTTATAATGAAAAGCATGGTATCACTCCAACGACTATCAATAAAACAAAGGATGAAATCCTCGCGTCCAAGTCTATTCTGGATATCAGGGGTAAAAAGCAAGCCTACATAGAACCGGATGAAGTTGATATCGCTGCTGACCCTGTCATTGCCTATATGAGTAAAGACCAGCTCGACAAACTCATCATGGAGACAGAACGAAAAATGAAGAAAGCTGCAAAGGAACTCGATTTTATTACTGCTGCTCAGTACCGGGATGAGTTATTTGCTTTAAAAAAGAAGAAAAAAGCTGCCGTTTAAGTCAATTTGGCTGTCTAATTCGTTCCCCATCAGTAAGAAAAGACCGCTTGTCGATATCTACAGTTAATTATATGATAATGAGATAGACAATAGCAACAAATAGTCTTAATTTACAATTTAGTAATAAGGTAAGAAAACATAAAAATCAAGATCCTCCAGATTATGAGTTTTGATTCATCTAGATACATTTTCAAGTCGATTATAGTCCTCTTTGGGCTATCTCTTTCTAGCAATATGGATGGCCAATTAGTCAGGCTAAAGAATGGCTCATTTGAAGATGAACCTAGAAGAGGTAGTATTGACCATAACGGAAGGACACCACCACCGACTGGTTGGTTTGACTGTGGAGCGGTACATTTTCCGACTCACACCCCACCAGATATACATAAGGGAGGGACTGGATTTTGGGATAATGAGATTTCCACATATGATGGTAAGACTTATCTTACCATGGTTGTAAGGGATGATGATTCTTATGAATCTATATCTCAGAAATTAACAGGTACTCTCAAGGAGGGCCAATGTTATCAGTTTTCCATTTTTCTGGCCCAATCTCCTAAGTACATGAGCAGAACCAGAAATAGTGGAGAAATCGAGCAAAACTTCACACAGCCGGCAGTTTTGAGATTATGGGGTGGTAAGGTAACATGCAATCAAGGAGAATTGCTTGCAGAATCAGAACCAGTTAATCATCCAGACTGGCAAGAATATAAATTTACTCTAGAACCTAGCAGCGATTATCAGGTCATTACCTTGGAAGCCTTCTACAGGACACCTGTACTTTTTGGGTACAATGGTCATATCTGCTTAGATGGCGCATCTCATTTCAGATTGATAGAATGCGACAAACCTGATCAAATAGTAGCGGAAGTCATTAAAAAAGAACCTGCTACCAAGATAGTTCCAGCTCACAAAAGGAAAAAGAAAAGAGAAGAGCAGGTCTACGTGAGACCTAGTAAAGATATCAATACTGATACAGTCGTATTCGAGAAGAGGAAGAAAATCCTTGATCTGGACAGAAGTAATATGAAGTTGGGACTGACTATCAAACTAAAGAAGCTTCATTTTGATGCTGATAAGAGTGACATATCTGCTACCTCCTTTGAAGTGCTTAATGAGATTACAGAATTCTTGGATGAAAATCCAGAAATAACCATAGAGGTTGGAGGGCATACCAATAGCAAGCCACCTGAATACTATTGTGATAGTCTGTCCACAGTTAGAGCTAAATCTGTTGCAGATTTTATAACTGGGAGCGGCATAGAAGAAGGTAGGGTAACCCATAAAGGCTACGGCAAAAGGCACCCAATAGCCACAAATAAAACCGAAAGAGGAAGAAAAACTAATCAACGAGTCCAAATAAAGATTACTGGACTGGATTATAATATGAAAGAGGAAGACGAGAGCGGCAAGGGAGAATAGAAGCTGCGTTGCGCTAATGGCAACATATTTGATTAGAAATAAGTGAATGTTACAATGTCAGGTTACTATAATCTGAGCCAATACCCTCACTTTTACTAATCTAAGAATGTATAATATGGACGCTAGCAAGCGAACAGATGACATTGCACGCGGTGAAACAATTTTACTATACGAAACATCAGCCAGCAATGGTATAAAAGCAAATGATATGAAATGGAAAGGATTAATATTAGTAGGGCTACTTCTAAGTAGCATTTTTGTTTGGGCAGTATATCCAACAGGAGACTCAAAAGATAAGGAGAGCCTCATCATGGATGCCGTACTTAATTATCTGGATGCATTACATTTCAACCCATTGGATATCAATGATGATTTTTCAGAACAAGCCTTTGACAACTATATTGAATCTATAGATCCCGGTAAGAGATTCTTACTCCAATCTGAAATAGACCAACTGAGCATCTATAGGGATAAGATAGATGACCAAATCAAGCTCAAGCAATTTGACTTGTTCGAGGCATCATTAGAATTGATAGAGAACTCCAGAGCTAGAGCTAAGAAAATCTATAAAGAAATCGTAGCGAATGACTTAGCAGAAATAGATGAGAGCTTTGTAGAGTTGGATAGAGACAAAAGACCTTTCGCTTCCAATGAGGCAGAACTCAAAGACCTGTGGGAGCAACTAATCAAGCATGATTATAATAATCGTCTGAAATCTGAACTGAAAGAAAAAGAGGATGAAATGGCTGAGGAGAAGGATAATTTAACTAAGCCTGATCAACCCAAAATGTTGAACGTAGAGGATGCAGAAAAAGCATTGAACATGGAGGATGCAGAAAAGGAAGAAGATGACGAACCAAAGACAGAAGCAGAAATTAGAGCAGATATCACTGACAAAATCAAGGACAGTTACAAAGACTGGTTTAAGCGATTGAATCAGGATAAGCGTTCTGATAGATTCGAAACATTTGTGAATACAATTACTCATGTATTTGATCCGCATACAGATTATTATAATCCTAAAGAAAAGGCAGACTTCGATATTAGAATGGGCGGCAAGTTAGAAGGTATCGGTGCTAGATTACAGACAGATGGTGATTACACCAAAGTAAGCTCTATAATCCCTGGTGGACCAGCTTGGAAAGGAAAAGAATTAACTGTAGATGACTTGATTACTGCAGTTACACAAAAGGGTGAGGAGCCGGTAGATATTACTGGGATGAGATTGGATGATGTAGTATCTAAGATTAGGGGTAAGAAAGGTACGGTCGTTATATTGACTGTCAAAAAAGTAGATGGCACAATGGCTGATGTCGAGATAGAAAGAGATGAAGTCATCATAGATGAAGGGTTTGCCAGATCTTTACAATTAGATATTCCAGATGTCATAGAGAATGTTGGATATATTAAGTTGCCTAGATTCTATTCTTCTTTCGAGAAGGATGATGGTAATTCTTGTGCTAAGGATGTAGCCAGAGAGATAGAAAAACTGAAAGCTCTTAATGTAAATGGTGTAATTCTGGACCTAAGAAATAACGGAGGAGGTTCATTACAGGATGTTGTGGAAATGTCTGGACTCTTTATAGAAGATGGACCTATTGTACAAGTCAAGCCAAGAAACAAACCAGCCTACGTATACGAGGACGAAGATGACAGCTCAAGATATAATGGTCCGCTTATCGTGATGGTTAATCAATTTAGTGCTTCTGCGTCTGAGATACTAGCCGCAGCTTTACAGGATTATGAGAGAGCTGTAATAGTAGGTAGTACTTCTACCTTTGGTAAAGGAACTGTGCAAAGATTCGTAGACTTGGATAGAGCTGTAAGAGATCAAAACGACCTAAAGCCATTAGGTAATTTGAAAATCACCATGCAGAAATTCTTCAGAGTTAACGGAGGTTCTACCCAACTGAAGGGTGTAGAGCCAGACATCATATTCCCAGATAATTATCACTTTATAGAGACAGGTGAGAAAGATTATGATCATGCAATGGCTTGGTCAGAAATCAAACCTATTAAATACGATCAGCAAGTCTACAACCTTCCTAGCATCGACCTGCTTAAGACCAAGAGTGAAATGCGTATGGAAAGTCACGACGACTTTGAGCAGGTACTCGATAACGCTAGAAGATTAAAGAAAAACAGAGATATTACTAAAGTTCCATTGGACTTCGACTCTTACAGTACTTACATCGATGAGAGAGAAAAAGAAGCAGATAAGTTTGATGGGTTATTTGAAAGAACTGTCGAATCTTTGAAGATTAGTAACTTAAAAGTCGACAATGAGTATATTCAAAGTGATGAATCGAGAATAGCTAGAAATGATGATTGGTTGGAGAATGTAAGCAAGGATTTCTACCTAGAAGAGACGATGCACATTCTAAGTGATATGGTATCACTGAATAATCAGTCATATACCAATAAAAAGTAAAAACATCATATCGATTAACAGGAGGTTACCTCATTACGAGGTAGCCTCTTTTTTTTGATCCATGATAGCACTTTCTCTTATTTATTGACCAATACTTTTTCTATTCCGACGAGACGTTCGTTCTCCTTTAGTACCACGAAATACAATCCGCTTGCAATATCTAAAAGTGGAATCGCCTTATTAGAAGATACTCTACCTGATGACACCACAATTCCATTAGAATTAGTGAGTTCGTATTTATAAGCTTTACTATTATCTTCTAAGTCTATTATCAATTCTTGATATGCTGGATTTGGGTATAAGCTAAAAGGTGTCTGATCTATTTCTTCTGTAGAGCTCAATACGCCTATAGGATTCGCACTCCTAAGTATAGGTGTACCAACTGTAGATACAAACAAATAATTATCCCATGAGATATCCATTCCAGTTAGTTCAACTATGCCATTAATATTTGGTGTAATGTCACACCAAGACTCACCTTCGTCCTGAGTTAGCCAAATTTGCTTGTCATCTCGCAAATAAACATTGTCATTATTATCTACTAAAAATATCCGAGGATTAACAAATCCACTTGCTTCCAAATCCACAGGCCCTTCATTATAGGTTATGGTTTTTGAGTCTTCTTCATAAACGCCTAATTTATAATTTTCAAAATTTGACTCTAAGATGTATATCTTATTATTGCTAAATGAAGCTCGGATTGCTTCTATTTCGTGATTAGGACTTGAAACTGGAATAGAATCTCCAAGTTCGTTAAATAACGTAGTAGTTTTGACAAACGAACGACCAAGATAAGACAAACTCTCAAGCGAATAAACTGTACCAGAGTTAGAAACAACTGCCATGTCACTAATATAGAAATCATTTTCAATTGTCGATTTAGTCCAGGTATCACCTGAATCTTCGGACTTGTAGATAAGCAGACTTTTATCAACCTCCGCAAAGGCAAATAACCCTGATGCGTTCGCTTGGTAACTTTGCGGAGATGGATCCACAAATTCTATCCAGTTCTCTCCTCCATCCCTTGACTGACAGCCGTTGAAATAAAAATCACCGTCTTCATCAAATAGGAAATCCTTCCAAACAAGGTCCCTAGCTTGAAGAAGTTCACAACGTTCCCCTGACTTAACCCATTCTCTGTCTGAAGATAAATACATAAACTCATCACAGTCATCACAAAAATTGCCTGTCGCTGCAACTTCATCTCTGGAAAATGCCACCACTCCACTGGCATAGCTATTCCCTACTAACTCAACTGATATATCCATCCAGTCGTCGCAGCCATTCGGAGAGTAATGATTATTGAATATTATGCCTTCTTCCCCATAGGCTAAAAAGCCACCTAGTCTATCATTCTCCAAATCAACTGTACATCTTTCAACCATCGTCTCTCCACCGTCAGTAAATGTGGTCAACACCCCACTAATAGTAACATGAAGGTTTCCATTAGGTGAAAGCAATATCCTTCCTATTCTGTTCCCAACATAACTAGACCAATTTATACCATCATCGGAATAACCATATTCTGAATATAAGCGATCTAATCCTTCATCATAAAGTAGTTCTTCAGTAGTCTGCCTGTATGATGGATTTCTGCCTATCTCCATAGACAAGAGGGAATCTAACACAATCAAATGGTCACGTATGAATACGTAATATTTACTGTCTGGTCCCTTTGACACCCTAGACAGAAAAGCACTATTATTACTCGCCAACTGAGTCTCGTATTGGAATCCATCTTCTAGATTATACACATTAATATCAGATCTACCTTGAAAGGCAACATCTCCATTTTCCATAAATTGGATTCCCCTTATGTCGATACCCGAAAAGATTAAATCAAGCGTTTGGGTCCCTTCATTAATAGCATAAAAACTTCCTGAAGAAGCTAAGAACAGCGTTCCATCTTCATTCTCTGCTAGAATAGGGTCTTCGAATA